>SKLK01000043.1 GCA_007123265.1 Kiritimatiellia bacterium | reverse complement strand
TTGGATCATTGGGTGTTGGAGCAGTTCCTGTATGCCCCCGCGCCAGCGCCCGATGCCGCGTGGCGGTGGGTGCCGGAGTCGATCTTTGGTGCGGTAGACGGGGATACCGCGTATCCGCTAGTCGAGCGCTCGCTGGAACGAGGCGCGACCAATGGATTTGTGTTCGAGGAAGAGTAACTCGAAATCCGTTCGCGCGTGATCCGGCGGTTCCCACGCTTCGACCTCCGTAAACCGTGGCGCTTCCGCGCGAAGCGTCGCATGGATATGCTCGAAGTAGGGCCGGTGATCCGTGGCAATGTGCAGCAAGCCGCCGGGAATCAAGATGTGGTGCAGCGCATCGATGAAGCGCGGATTGAAGAGCCGGTGATCATGGTGTTTGCGTTTTGGCCATGGATCGGGAAAGAGAATATACACCGTTGATATCGTCGCCGCAGGCAGCAGATAGGCCACGGCGTAATAGGCTTCCATCCGAAACAGGCGCACGTTGGTGAGGCCCGCGCGCACCGCTTTGCGATCGACCTTGCGAATACGACGGAGCATGCGGTCGATACCCAACAGATTGATCTCGGGGTGATCGGCTGCGTGGGCGAGTAGGAAGCGGCCTTTGCCACAGCCTAGATCGATTTCGATGGGGCGGTCATTACCGAACAACTGCCGCAAGGGTAGGGGCGACAGACCGTCATCGGAATACACCCGTACACTGTCGTTTTCAGGACGAGTGATCATTGCCATCGCAAAGTTCGGCCAATTGATCGACCAGATGACGGAATCGAGTCAGGGCCTGTTGCATCGGCTCGGGTCCGCGCAGATCCACGCCGGCGTCCCGCAACTGATCCAGCGGAAAGGCGTTGCCCCCGGCGCTTAAGAACCTCAAATAGCGCTCGCGATTACTCGTGTCGCCTTGTCGGACTTGTTCGTACAGGGCCAGCGACGCGGCCAATCCCGTGGCGTACTGATATACGTAGAACGCCGAGTAGAAATGGGGGATACGCAAACATTCCAACGGACTGTGGGGTTCGAGCGGCACTTCGGGACCAAAATAGTCGGTCAATAGCCGTTCGTATTGGCCGGTCAATGATTCCACGGTCAGCGGTTCGTTACGTTCAACCATGGCATGGGTCTCCCGCTCGAACTCGGCAAACATGGTTTGCCGGAACAGCGTGGCCAGGACATCGTCCACTTGTTTGTTAATCAGATAGGTGCGGAGCTTAGGATCGTCCGTACGCGCCATCAGGTAGTCGGCGAGGCACTGCTCGTTAAATGTGGAAGCGACCTCGGCGACAAAAATGGTATAGGCATAGTCCTGAAACGGTTGGCTACGCACGCTATACCACGAGTGCATGGAGTGGCCGGCCTCGTGTGTCAGGGTAAACAGGTCTTGCAGCACGTCCGGCTTGTAATTCATCAGGATATACGGATCCCCGTGATAGGAGGCGGCTGAAAATGCGCCGGACCGCTTGCCTTTGTTTTCGTAGCGGTCGACCCAGCGCCCGCGCAGACCGGTCTCGAGTGCCTCGACATATTCTTCCCCAAGCAACGCCAACGATTCCGTCACACAGGTGACAGCTTCGTCGTAGGTGTACTGGGTCTTCACCTCGGGCACCAAGGGCACACGGGTGTCGTACAAGCGCAGGGCATCCAGTTTCAGTGCCCGTCGGCGCAAATCGTAGTAGCGATGCAGATCGGGCAGGTGCGCCCGTACTTGCTCGATCAGTTGGTCATAGACGGCGATCGGTACGTCGTTGTTGAAGAGGCGGGCCTCGATGGCGCTTGGAAAGCGGCGCACACGGGCGTGGTAAACATCCCGTTGCACGCTGCCGTTGTAGAGGGCCGCGAGGGTATGCCGATGCGCATGAAATTCGGCTAGGTATTGTTCGTACGCCTGCTGCCGCACGGAGCGATCGGGATTTTGGATGAAGGCGGCATACGAGGCATGGGTCAATGGTTGCGGGCCGGCGTCGGTTTCCAAGTAGCCAAAATCCATATCCACATCGGTGAGTGCGGAGAAGCCTTGATTCGCGACTTGACTGAATTCAGTCTGCATGGCCAGCAAGCGCTCCTCCGCCGCCGAAAGCACATGCGGCTTATGCCGCAGCACCTTGTGCAGATAAATGCGATACGGCGCCAGGGCATCGGTGTCCAGCCAGGCGTTCATATCGGTGTCAGGAATGGCCTGCAATTCCGGGGTTAAAAAACTCGCGCGCGCTTGATACGCCGTGGACACGGATAGGTACCGGGACCAGCGGGCTTGCGCCGTGCTATCGCCAATGTCTTCGCTGACGCGCAAGTGGGCATAATAGGCCAGCTTCTCATCGAGTTGCCCCAGGTCCATCATCCAGTCCAACACCTGCCGGATCTGGTCCGCGCCCTGTTGCAAGGTGCCTTGAAACGCGTCGACATCGGTCATCCGCTGCTCGAAGTCCTGCAGCGCCGCTTCCCATGCGGCATCGTCTGGAAATAAGCGACTCAAATCCCAGGTATCAGCTTCCGGCACCTCGTGACGCAAGGGCAGGGCGGTACGATCACGATCGGTCATGGGGTCACCTGTGTAGCGTTCTCTTGATGGCGGGCCAGGGCCGCGCCGATAAAACCACGGAAGAGCGGATGCGGGTTCAAGGGTTCGGATGCGAATTCCGGATGGTATTGAGTGGCGATGAACCAGGGATGGTCGGGGTACTCTATCACCTCGACCAAGTGCCCGTCGCGATCCATGCCGGCCAATACCAAGCCCCCGTCCTGCAACCGTTGATGATAGCCGGGATTGACTTCGTACCGGTGGCGATGCCGCTCATGTATGATGGATTGGCCATACGCTTGCGCGGCGCGCGTGTTTGGCTTTAGGTGGGTGGGCGAAGCGCCCAGCCGCATGCTGCCCCCGAGATTTTCGACAAATTCCTGCTCCTCCATCAAGCACACGACAGGGTGGGGGGTGTCCTTGTTAAATTCGGTGGATTGGGCGTGGTCCAGGCCGCAGACATGGCGCGCGAACTCGATCACAGCGCATTGCATGCCCAGGCAAATGCCCAGAAACGGGATCCCGTTTTCGCGGGCGATGCGGATCGCCGAAATTTTGCCTTCCACGCCGCGTCCGCCGAATCCGCCCGGCACCAAGATCCCGTCCACCTGCTTCAGGCGGTCGATGTCCGGCTCGTCCTCCAATTCCTCAGCCGGCAATTTGACGATGTCGACTCCGCACGTATGCGGGATGCCACCATGCTCGATGGCCTCGAAGATTGATTTGTAGGCATCTTGCAGCTCGGAATACTTGCCAACCACCCCGATGCGGACGCGGTGTTTGGGGTAGATCATCCGGTCCAGCATATCCCGCCATTCATCCAGGCGCGCGGGTGGCCGGGCCAGTCGCAAGTGGACCATGATCAAGTCGTCCAGTCCCTGCTCCGATAGGACCACCGGCAATTCGTAGATATTGTGGGTGACATCTTTTTCAACAATGACTGCATGCGGCGATACGTTGCAAAATAGCGAAAGTTTCTTCCGGACATCCTCTCCCAGATCGACTTCCGTACGACAAATCAGGACATCGGGGATAATCCCGATTTCGCGCAACTTAGCCACACTTTGCTGCGAGGGTTTCGTCTTCACCTCACCCGCCGCGCGAATAAAGGGGACGTAGGTTAAGTGGACGTAGCAGACATTTTCGCGGCCTTCCTCAAGTCCGATTTGTCGGATCGCTTCGAGGAAGGTTAGACCCTCAATATCGCCAACCGTGCCGCCGATTTCACAAAGGATCACGTCCACGTCTTCCGCGGCCTGGGACCGGACGCATTGTTTAATCTGGTCGGTGATGTGGGGAATCATTTGCACCGTGCCGCCCAGATAATCACCGCGCCGCTCTTTCTTTAACACCTCCCAGTAAACCCGCCCAGCGGTAAAATTGCTTCGGCGGGAGGTGCGTTGGCCGGTGAACCGTTCGTAATGGCCCAGGTCCAGGTCCGTTTCCGCGCCGTCCTCTGTCACAAAGACCTCGCCATGCTGGAATGGGCTCATTGTGCCCGGGTCCACGTTCAGGTAGGGATCGAGTTTTTGCATCCGTATACGCAAGCCACGACTGATCAAGAGTCGCCCAATCGAGGCTGCCGTGAGCCCTTTTCCGAGGGAGGAGACAACGCCACCGGTAATGAAAATATATTTGGCCATATCGCTAAAGTATTGGTTGATCGGGTCTTTGTGTTGCCAGTCGCCAGTGCGACGTCCATGTTTGCGCTCATGCGCCGCGATTACTAGCGACGCCCTTGTTGCTGCGGTATGATACGGGGGTCCTGCTGGATGACCAGATAAAAATCGGCTTCAGATTTGAGGTTGAAGCGGATGCCGATCTCATGGAGGATAGCGACTGATTCGGATAGAGTAGGAATGATTATGTATGAGCATTTGACCACTTTGTGTTTGGATTTCGACGGGACGATCATGCGGTACGAGGATCCGCCCGAACATTTCCATCCCGATATTGTGCAGGCCCTGAACGGTTTGCGTGACCACGGCGTCCGCTGGATTGCCAATAGTGGCCGCACCTTTGAGGGGCAGGTAGAGATTCTGCTGCATACCTGCGAGGCGCGTGGCCTGACCCACTGGCCGGTGGCGATCATGTCCGGCGAATGCTTTATCCACCGCTTAGTAGGCGATACCTATGAGCCGATGGTCGAGTGGAACGATCGGGTTCATGGACGGCTCGCGTCCCTGCAGCAACAATTGCGTGATCAGCACCAAGCCCCCTTGAACGCGTTAATCGCCGACTATGCCCCGGCGGGCGTCTATTACCGTGAGGAGGCGCTGGTTTTTCAAATGAGCGGCGAGGAAGCTCAACGCCAGCAGTTTATTGCCGGTTTATTGGAGCTGTTAGACGGCGTCGACGAGGCGCAATTGGTGCAGAATGGAGAGTGGATATCGATCGTCGATCGCGAGGTCGGCAAAGGCAATCTGCTTCGCGCCTACTTGGAGTCCGAACAACAACCGGCCGATTCGGTGTTGGCGGTTGGGGACCATGGCAACGATATCAGCATGTTGGATGGTTCAGTCACTCCCCACGTCGCTTGTCCCGGCAACGCCTATGGGCCTGTGCAGGATGTCGTTCGCCGCGTCGGCGGCTATGTCGCCCAAGGGCATGGGCCGACGGGAACACTTGAAGCCATCGCCCATTACTTTGCCGACCGGATCGTCCCGGCCGAGTATGTGCAGTAGGGAGTCTATACCACATGAAGATCAAACCTTTTATTGCTGTTCGACCGCCCGCGCATGTGGCGGATCAGGTGGCCAGTCCCCCGTATGATGTGGTCGATACCGCCGAGGCCCGCGCCTTGGCCGAGGGGAACCCGCTGTCGTTCCTGCGCATTGTCCGTTCGGAAATCGAATTGTCCGAGTCGACTTCTCCGTATGATGACGCGGTCTATGCGCGGGCAGCGGAAAATTTCAAGCAGTTCAAAGCAAAAGGCTATCTGGAAACGGCTTCAGCCCCGGCGATCTATGTGTATCAGTTGACCCATGACACCCATCAACAGAACGGGGTGGTCACGGTGTCTCACGTGGATGATTACGATGAGGGGCGGATCAAACGGCACGAGAATACGCGTAAACCGACTGAGGACGATCGCACGCGGCACGTGCAGACCGTGAACGCCAACACCGGTCCGGTGTTCCTGACCTATCGGGATCAGGCCGAAATCGATGCGCTGGTCGAGGAGGTGCAACAGGATACGCCCTTGTATCGTTTCACCGCTCCAGATGGGGTCACCCATACGGTTTGGGAAGTGCGGCATGCCATGCCGTTTATCGATGCCTTTAGCCGGGTCCCTTGTGCCTATGTAGCCGATGGCCATCACCGGGCCGCCAGCGCGGCCCGGGTGGCGCGTATGCGGCGCGATCAGCAGGCCGGCCCCGGTGGCGTAGATAGTGAGGCGGAGTATCTTTGGTTCCTGACGGTGTTTTTCCCCGCCCAACAACTCAAGATTTTGCCCTACAACCGCTGTGTGCGCGATCTGAACGGCCACCGCCCTGCGGCCTTCCTTGACGCTGTGCGCGAACGGTTCGATTGCACGCGCACTGATCGGAAACAGCCACGGGAACCGGGGCGGATCGGCATGTACCTGGACGGCGAGTGGTACGAATTGCGTCCAAAAGAGGCGCCCCCCGCTGATGATCCCGTCGCGGGGTTGGACGTGAGCCTGTTGCAGGATCGCCTATTGCAGCCGGTCCTGGGCATTGATGATCCCCGCAACAATCCGCGAATCGAGTTCATCGGCGGCGTGCGCGGTACCCAGGCACTGGAAACGCGTGTGAATGATGGTCGGGCTGCCGTGGCGTTCTCCATGTATCCCGTCTCGATTGAGCAGTTGTTGGCAGTGGCGGATGCCGACCGGATCATGCCCCCCAAGAGCACTTGGTTTGAGCCCAAACTCAAATCCGGCCTATTGATTCACGAGTTGTAAGGCGGCGTGTCCGCCGCGAAAAATGCGGTGGCGCATCGGCTGTTACATTGGCCGCAAGCCGGAAAGAACACCAGCCACTGAGGGCTGGCCTACTGATACGCTTAATTGTAGGCCGGACCTCGGCGTCCGGCGCAATGAATCGGATATGCGCGTAATCTGTGGTCCCGCTTATATCCGATCTTGCAGAATTACGGTTTATCGGCTTATATAACGATCCCCCAGATCATACGACCGAAAGGGCATACAGGCGCCCCCGGATGCCGCGGCGTGAAACACGATTGACGGGATTTGAGGTAGACTATGAGATTTGACGATTACGATACAGGCGCCTTCTACGATGAATTGTTTGAGGCTCCGGGGCAGCCGCGACCTTGTGCCCGGATTTTGATGGAGCGCATCCATTCGCTGCCCGAAACGGAAATCCGAAGTCGGCAGGCCGCCGCCGAGATGGCGCTGTTGCAAATGGGCATCACCTTTAACGTGTACGGCGCAGAGGCCGGTACCGAACGCATCTTCCCGTTTGACATCATTCCCCGCATCATTCCCGGTCACGAATGGGAGCAAGTGGAGCAGGGGTTGCGTCAGCGAATCAAGGCGCTGAATCTGTTTATCGACGACATCTATCACGACCAGAAGATTTTGAAAGACGGCGTGATCCCACGCGAGAAAGTGCTGGCCGCCGATAGCTACCGCAAAGCCTGTCAAGGCGTGAACCCGCCTAAGGGAATCTGGTGCCATATCACCGGTACCGATTTAGTTCGCGACCTCGAGGGCAAGTTCTATGTCCTCGAAGATAACTTGCGCTGTCCGTCCGGCGTCTCCTATGTGTTGGCCAATCGACAGGTCCTGAAACGCACCTTCCCGCTCGTATTTCCGAAAGCCAATATCCGCGCGGTGGTCGATTATCCCAGTCACTTGCTGCAAACCCTGAAGCACCTGGCCCCGAACAATCATCCGGCGCCAACGGTTGTTGTGTGGACGCCCGGTATTTATAATTCCGCCTATTTCGAGCATGCCTACCTCGCTCAGCAGATGGGCGTGGACCTCGTTGAAGGGCCTGACCTCGTTGTAGACGGGGGCTACGTCTGCATGCGCACCACGAAGGGATTGGAGCGTGTGGACGTGATTTATCGCCGTGTCGACGATGACTTCATGGACCCGCGCGTGTTCCGTCCGGATTCGCTGTTGGGGGTGCCCGGCTTGTTTGAGGTGTATCAAGCCGGTCGCGTCGCTTTGGCCAATGCGCCGGGCACCGGCATTGCCGATGACAAAGTCATCTATGCATACGTGCCCCGCATCATCAGCTACTATTTGGGCGAGGAGATGATTCTGCCCAACGTGCAGACCTATTTGTGCGATGAACCGGAGGATCAAGCCTACGTGCTTGAACACCTCGACGAATTGGTCGTGAAGGCCGCCAACGAATCCGGTGGCTACGGCATGTTAATCGGACCGCACTCGACGAAAGAACAACAAGCGGACTTTGCGGAGCGGATTAAAGCCGCTCCGCGTAATTACATTGCCCAGCCCACGTTGTCCCTTTCCCGCGCGCCGGTCATTGTCGATAATGGGTTCGAAGGGCGTCATGTTGATCTGCGTCCGTATATTTTGTATGGGGAAGACATCTACGTCATGCCCGGCGGGTTGACCCGTGTGGCGCTGAAGAAAGGCTCCTTGGTCGTCAATTCCTCGCAAGGCGGCGGCAGCAAGGACACGTGGGTGCTGGCACAATGAGTTTGGGAACGGAGCATCAACCATGTTAAGTCGCGTAGCCAATTCGATGTATTGGATGAGCCGCTACATTGAGCGGGCGGAAAATATCGCCCGCTCCATGGAGGTGAATTCCCACATGGTCCTCGACATGCCCGGTGAGGAGCTGAAGGAGTGGGGACCGTTGGTCACCATTATGGGCGATCACAAGGTCTTCTTGGAACGGTACGAGAATGCCAGTCAGGAAAATGTCATCCAGTTCCTCGCCTTCGACCGCAGCAACCCCAATTCAATTATTTCCGCTGTTAGCGCTGCGCGTGAAAATGCGCGGATCATCCGCCCCAGCATTCCTACCGAATTATGGGAGTGCATCAACGCCCTATACCTCTACGTCACCCGCAAGGCCGTAAGCCAACAAGTGTTTGCTTCGCCGCACGAGTTTTGTCAGGTGGTCAAAAGTTCCTCGCATACCTTCCTCGGCATCATGGAAGCAACCATGACCCATGGCGAGGCCTGGCATTTTTTCCGGTTGGGCCGTACCCTTGAACGCGCGGATCAAACTACCCGCCTGTTGGACGTGAAGTACTTTATTCTGTTGCCGACCGTGGACTATGTCGGCACCCCGATCGACGATATCCAGTGGGCCGCTGTGCTGCGATCAGCCAGCGCCTTTGAAATGTATCGTCAGCACTATGGCGTGATTCAGCCGGACCAGGTCGTGGAATTTCTGCTGCTGGATCGGGATTTTCCCCGCGCGGTGCTTTACTGTTTGAACCGGGCCGAGGAATCACTGCGGGCAATCAGTGGCACCCACGAAGGTATGTTCCACAGCTTGCCGGAACAGCGCTTGGGCCAGTTGCGTTCCGAGTTCATGTATATGCGCGTCGAGGAAATCATTTCCGCCGGGCTGCACGAGTTTCTTGATAACACGCAGTATCGATTAAATGTAGTTGGACAAGCCATCTTTGATCGTTTCTTCTCGCTGCATCCGAACGGGTGAAAAATGAGAATCAAATCGTTTTTGAATCGACTGTGGGGCGGCCTACCGGCGGACCCCGTAGATCGTGTTGAAACCAATGCGCAAGGCTTTGTGATCTGGGTTAAATCCTCGCGCTTCACTGTGCCATGGGAAAAAGTTCGTTCCATTGCGATTCAACATTTTGGCGGTCCGGGCGATTCGGAACGGACCCATTATGTGCTGGCTCTCGCAGATCGGGAAATGCGGGTGGCTGTTAGTACGCCGGGTATGAACGAGTTTATCCAGCGGCTTCAGCGTGTCCCGGATCTAAAGCGCAGAGACTATATGTTAGCCATCATGTCCGGCAACGAGTATCCGGTGGTGATTTGGGAAAACCCGCAGCCGCCACCATGAAGCGCGGGCGCTTTCGGGATCCGTTGCCCATGCCTCTATAACCAGCCGATGCGCGCGGAACGAACTGAGTGTCGGTCTCGACCTTGCAGCTTGGTGAGGGGTTTGTTAGCCTGTGCCTTTCATCATGAATGACGACTGATTTAGCGTCTTGGGGAAAATGATGATACAAATAAGCGAGCATAACTGTAGCCGGGCCCGCTGGGCCCGGACCGCCCTCAGCGAGGGCGGCTACAGTATTGGTTGCGGATGAAATCTGCGTTAGGGTTGGATGAAGGGAGTGCATATGGAGAAGGCGATTCAAGAGTGGATAGTCGCGGAACGCAGCGCATGCTATGAGTTGTTTGCAAGTCTGGTAACGCGTGAGGCCCCTTTCTTGTTGCATACAGATGTAACCGAAGCCTTCGACGCATACGTCGCCACCGAGGCCGGTTCCGTCCTACAGGATAGCCCGCTCGCGGACGCCTTTCACGCGGCCCAGGAGGTCGCGGTGTTAGGGGAACGCTTGTACTTTTCCATCCGCAAGGCGGTCGGAGACTGGCACTATCTGGTTATTGATGTTGAGGCGATGGAATGCCGCTCGATCTCGCTAAGCGGCTTTCTCAGCGCCACGGAACGTGTGGTCAATGTGGGGCAGGATATGGATGCCCGCGTGCTGAACGTGGATTTATCGCCGTTTGATCGGGGCTTGCCGCGACTAAAAGATCCGCGATCGATTGGCAAAGGGGTTGAATTTCTGAATCGCCACCTCTCCAACCACATCTTCGAGGACGTGGGTAAGGGAGACGAGCGCCTTTTCCATTTTCTGCGCCTGCATCAGGCGCAAGGACGCCCCCTGATGATTAATCATCGGATTGAGAATGCGCGTGCCTTGCAACAGGTCTTGGCCCAAGCGGAAGCCCTGTTGGCCGACGCGTCGGAAGATGCGGAGTGGAGCCAGGTCGGCGACGCATTGGCTCAACTCGGGTTCGAACCCGGGTGGGGGCGGACCGCGGCGATCATGCGCGAAACCATGGGCTTTCTGTCCGATGTGCTGGAGGCCCCCGAGCCCAAGGCGTTGGCGGAGTTCTTGTCCCGAATCCCGATGATTTTCAATATCGTGATCTTGTCCCCGCACGGCTATTTCGGTCAATCGGGGGTGTTGGGCATGCCGGACACCGGTGGTCAAGTGGTGTATATCCTCGATCAGGTGCGCGCGTTGGAGCGGGAAATGAAGCGCAACATCCATGATCAGGGCTTGGACATCAAACCCGAGATAATCGTCATCACACGGCTACTTCCGGATGCCGAAGGGACCACGTGCGACCAGCCCTTGGAGTTGATTCAAGGAACCGAGTTCGCCCATATTTTGCGGGTGCCCTTCCGTTCGGAATCGGGCGAGATTGTGCCGGAATGGATTTCGCGGTTCCGGATTTGGCCGTATCTCGAACGGTTCGCGTTGGAGGCGGAAAAAGAAATCCGCGCACGAATGGGGGGACGCGTGGATCTGGTAATCGGCAATTATTCGGATGGCAACCTGGTGTCTGCCTTGCTGAGTGAACGGTTGGGGGTCGTTCAGTGCACGATTGCACACGCACTGGAGAAGACGAAGTATTTGCATTCGGGGCTGTATTGGAAGCAGCACGAAGCCGAACATCACTTCTCCTGTCAGTTCACAGCGGATTTGATCGCCATGAACACGGCGGACTTTATTATTACCAGCACCTTCCAGGAGATTGCGGGGACTCGGGATAATGTGGGACAATACGAAAGTTACGCCAGCTTTTCGATGCCGGACCTGTACCGGGTGCTGAAGGGCATCGACGTCTTTGATCCCAAGTTCAATATCGTTTCGCCCGGAGTGAACGAGGATATCTTTTTCCCATACAGCGAATCGGAACGGCGTATCCAGTTACTGACGGACACCTGCATGGGACTGATCCACGGTGAGCCCGGTGAAGAAGCGCGCGGTCAATTGCGCGATCCGGATAAACCGCTGCTGTTTACAATGGCGCGTTTGGATCCGGTCAAGAATGTGCTCGGCTTTCTCGAGCTCTATGCGCGCAGTGACGCCTTGCGGGAGCAGGCGAATGTCTTGATCGCGGGTGGCTACGTGCGCCCGGATCGATCACAGGACCAGGCGGAACGAAATCAAATCGAGCGCATGCACCAGTTGTTCGAGGAATATAAATTGGATGACCAGGTGCGGTGGATCGATATGCAAACGGACAAAAACCGCGTGGGTGAGTTGTATCGATGCGTGGCGGATTCGCGCGGTCTGTTTATTCAGCCGGCCCTCTTTGAAGCCTTCGGCTTGACCGTGCTCGAGTCCATGTCCAGTGGGTTGCCGACCTTTGCCACCTGTTACGGTGGACCGCGCGAAATCATTGAAGACGGCATCTCCGGTTTCCACGTCGATCCGAATCATCCTGATTCCGTTGCCAGCGTGTTGAGTGGTTTCCTGGCTCGCGTCGACGAGGACCCGGACCACTGGATGCAGCTCTCGCAAGGAGGTATTGACCGGGTGCAGGCGCGTTATACGTGGAGTTTGTATGCGCAACGGCTGCTTTCGCTGTCCCGCATCTACGGGTTCTGGAAGCACATTTCCGGGATCAAACGCGAAGCCACCCGACGCTATCTGGAGATGTTTTACGAGCTGATGTACAAACCGCGCGCGCAGACGATTGATCAAGGCTAGTGGCGCTTTGGCTGCGCTATCCGCGTCGGTTCAGGCGGTGACCGCGGCGTGCCGCCGGCCTGCAGATAGCGCGCATAGAATTCCTGCCGGTATTGGTTGGCGATGCGTGCATCGTGAATAAAAAGCGTGTTCTCGTCATTGATCTCGTTCGCGTTCCGGCTCCAATTGGCTGAACCGGTGATGACGGTCGGGTTGCGGTGCGTGTCTGGATCGATGATCATATATTTATGATGTAGTTTACGCGGTTCCTGATCGCGGAAGATCGGTGGCGGTTCGCGCCAGCGGATATTCGGATTGTTATGGGATACCTTCGGGGCCGTGCGGCCTTCCATGTTCAAGTTGGCCGACCACCACTGATTCCAAAACAAGCGTTCGAAAACGCCCTTGACGATAAACGGGGTTCGCTCGCCCTCCAAATCCCGGCCGGATCCTTCCCATTTGCGTTTGATCGCATTTTCCAGGTTGCTATCCGACCAGGCGAAGATGGAAAAATAGATGGCTTCATCGGCTTCGCGTTCTACCCAGTCAGTGATCGCTTCGATCACATTGTAGCCGGGGGAAAAGAATACTTTGACTTCCGCATCACCAATCTGCAGATAGTGCGGGTCGGCTTCCGGTTTCGCGGCGCGGAATTTGGCATCTGCGGGGGACGGTTGAACCGTATCACTTCCCCACATGAGGTTGAACTCGTCGCGGTAAATCACAGCTAGTTCAGGGGAATGGATGTCCAACATGTTATTCGAGTTCCCGTTCACAATACCGGCTTCGCGATTGCGCCGGGTCCCGTAAATGCCCGTTTCGGTAAAGTTCATGCTGCCGGTGATCACCCGATAATCGTCAATGATCACAAACTTATTGTGCATCTGCCCGCTAGTACCAAAATGGACGCCCGGCTCGCGTTTCGCGCCGGGCACCAACAGGTACCCGCTTTGTGAGTCAGAACCAATATTCAGCGTGTGACGGGTGAGTCCCGTGCCGGGGTAGGGCGGCAAACCGAATTGCTCCCGCAGTTCCGGGTTGGTGACGGCGAAGATGGGGGAGTTCGCGAATAGGTGCACACTGTCGGGCGAGCCGATGATCCCATCCCGACCGCGCGCCAATTGTTCCAGGTACACGCGCATCAGGTTATAGCGCCGGTTGCGGTAGCCTTCGAGATCCCGTTTGGCATCGATCAGCAGCCGGACTTCCACGCCCTCCGCTGCCCGGTCCAGCAACGCCTCCACGATCGCTGGTAGGTTGATCTCATAGAGCGCCACGTCGATGCGGTGCCGCGCCTGGCGGATCCGCTCAATGATTTGCTCTTCCAGATTGATGCGATGATTGGCCTCGTTTCCTTCCGTGGCCCAATCCGTCAGGGCATGCTGGTTGAAGTATACGTTGATCGTGCCTACATCGTGATAGACTTGGTTCAACACTTGCTCGGTATAGCTCGGAGGACGCCGGAATCCCGGGGTGCCATAGCCGTAGTCATACCGAATGGTGGAGGTCTTCCAACTCGCCCGGTTGCGCCCGGCTGTATAAGGATAGACTCGTTGCATGGTTGCGGCTTGTTCCCGCGAGCCGGCATGCCAGCGCGGCACGCTGTCGACCAGTCTGCCCCGCGCGTCCAATAGACGCAATCCGCCATCGGCAGGGAGCGGTTGGCGCAGGCGTTGATGAATCGGTAATCCGATGAAGTGCGTGTCGCCAGTTGCGGCCATCAAGAAGGTCTGCCGGGGCTGCAACAGTCCGGACAAACGATTGGATACCGTCCCACAGGTGCTCGTCAGCAACCAGCCCTGTATGGAAATGGGAGTATCAGTAGTATTGTAGAGCTCCAGCCACTGATCGTCTGACGATGCACTGGTCCCCATCCAAGCGATCTCATGAAATACCACGGATCGAGCGTGACTGGATGGCGTCCCGAGAAATCCTGCTGTAAGCAAAAGCAGGGCTACCCAGCCGCCCAAGGCGCGTTGTCGCCAGCGCCCACTATGTATCCTTTTCATATAGCGAGGAGGACCAACCCCGATACCCACATCCTCCAAAAGTACCTCGCAAATCGCGTAACTCGCGATCTATCAGGTGAATAAGATACGCATGAGGCGGCATTCCGTAAAGTCAATAAGATTCGTTTTTTTCAGGGTATGCCGGAAGGGGGCTTCAGGCTGGTGCGGGTGCCGCGCAGCAGATTAGGAATGGATACAGTTTGTTTGCAAAAGTCGGTAAACCCCTTACAGTACGCCCATGGATTTCGTCAAAATAGCTAGCTTCAATTCCCGGATTGAGGCGGAAACGATTGGTCATGCCTTGGACCAATACGAGATCCCTCACCAAGTCAAATTTGACGATGCGGGCGGGATGCTGGTGTCGATGTTGCCCGGTGCCTCACTTTGGGTGCCGGAAGATAAAGCCAAGTTGGCGCGCCGATTGTTGTCCTGTATCGGACCGGGGGATGATGCTCCCAACGACGACGAGACGCCCGGCCAGCAGCCGGGTCAATAGGGACGCGCGCCACATATGTCATCCCCTTCCTTTTCCCCCCATGCGCCCGGTGGTTACCGCGAATTGTTGACCGTGGCCTATCCGCTGATGATCAGCATGGGCTCGTTCACATTAATGCAGTTTGTCGACCGGATGTTTCTTGCTTGGTACAGTCCGGTGGCGATTCAAGCCGCTGTGCCGGCCGGAATCCTCCACTTCACATTTGTCTGTGGCTTCATGGCGTTGGCGGGCTACTCCAACATGTTCGTGGCCCAATTCATCGGTGCAGGCGATCCGACAGGCTGTTCCCGGGCGACCGCCCAATCCATATTTGTCGCGATTTTGTCGTGGCCGATCATGCTGGCACTGATCCCGCTGGGTGAGTGGACCTTGGTCCACAGCGGACATGAACCGGAGGTGTTGGAACAGGAACTGATCTACTTTCGTATACTCATGTTGGGCAGCGTAGCCACGCCATTGGGCGCGGCGATCAGCGGCTTCTACACCGGGCGGAGCCGCACGTTGACCACCATGACCGCGACGATCGCATCCAATGTCGTGAACTTGATTCTGGATTATGTCCTCATCTTCGGCCATTTCGGGTTTCCCGCCATGGGGATCCGCGGGGCGGCTTGGGCGTCGGTGATCGCCGCTTTCGTTTTGCCGGCCTATCTATTGGTGCTGTACTTCGGTCCATCGACCCATCGCCAGTTCGGCACGCGTTCGACGTTTCGGTGGGACACCGCTCTCTGCTGGCGCTTGGTTCGTTTTGGAACGCCGTCCGGCGTCCATCTGGCACTGGACGTGGCCTCGTTTGCGATCTTTGTGTTGCTGACCGGGCGCATGGGCGCCGTCGCCCTGGCGGCCAGTAACATCGCTTTAAGCATCAATATGCTGACCTTTCTGCCCTTGATCGGTATCGGCATCGCGGCATCCACCGTGGTGGGCCAGTACCAAGGTCGCAAACAATCGCATTACGCGGAGAAGGCGTCGTGGACCGCGTTCCGGATCGGCGTAATCTACATGGGCGTGATCGGTGTCACCTATGTGTTATTCCCCAAATTCTACTTGGGGTTCTTCACCGAAGGGGTGGGCGGCAGTCTGGCCTTGGAAGATATCTATCCGGTCGGCCGCATCTTGATGCTGATTATGGCGTTGTGGGGGCTGGTCGATTCCGCCAACCTCGTCTTGTCCGGGGCGCTAAAAGGGGCAGGGGATACCCGCTTCGTGATGTGGTTCTCTTTCGCCATGGCGTGGGGGGTGCTGGTGCCGGGGCAGTTGATTTTAATCATTGGCCTCGGCTATGGCGTGATCATGGCGTGGTCATGGACTGCCTTTTATATCTTTCTCATGGCCGTTGGCTTTATCTGGCGTTTTCGCAGCGGGCGCTGGAAATCCATTGATATGCTGGGCGGCGAGCGCCCGATTGAACCCAAGCGCCCCGGCGCAGAAGCCATGCTGGTTGTGGACTAAGAACAACCGCTTGGCTTCTGCGCCTATTGAGGCTTGGCTGGGGCTTACCCGTCCTTAAACGCGGAGACCAGCCCTTGAAAACTCTTCTTCGCGTCGCCAAATAGCATGCGCGTGTTTTCTTTGAAGAACAGGGGATTGTCTACACCGGCAAACCCGGGGTTCAAGCTGCGCTTCGACACAATACATGTGCGTGCATGATCCACATTGATAATCGGCATGCCCCACAACGGACTGTTCTCATCTTCGCGCGCAGCCGGATTGACGACGTCGTTGGCGCCGATCACAATCGCCACATCCACGGTGGACATCAGCGGATTCACGTCTTCCGGCACCACAAGTTGTTCGTACGGCACGTTGGCTTCCGCCAGCAACACATTCATGTGGCCCGGCATACGTCCGGCGACCGGGTGGATGGCATACTTCACTTCCGCCCCATTCGCTTCCAGTAGGTCACCCAGTTCACGCACCACATGTTGGGCCTGCGAAACCGCCATGCCGTAGCCCGGCACAAACACCACCGAACGCGCCGCCTCGAGAATGTAGTAGGCATCGTCTACGCTGACCGGATTGGCTTCACCTTGATAGCCTCCGCCCGAGGCGGTCTTGGCGGAGCCAAAACCACTGAACAAGACGTTGGCGAGCGACCGGTTCATGGCCTTGCACATGATCGTGGTCAGAATCAAGCCGCTGGCACCCACGAGGGCGCCGGCCACGATCAAGACGTTGTTCAAAATCACAAAGCCGGCGGCGCAGGCCGCTAAGCCGGAATAGCTGTTTAAGAGTGCGATCACCACCGGCATATCCGCTCCGCCAATCGGAATGAC
>SKLK01000037.1 GCA_007123265.1 Kiritimatiellia bacterium | reverse complement strand
CTTCCTTGGTGCCCATGCCGATGACGCCTTTGCCACCGCGCCGCTGCTGCCGGTAGGTGCTCACGGGCACCCGCTTGATGTAGCCGGTGTGGCTGATGGTAATCACGAAACTGCGATCGGCTATCAGGTCCTCGATATTGATTTCGCCTTCATCCGGAACGATTTCCGTACGGCGTTCGGTACCGTACGATCCCCGGATTTCGAGCAGGTCCTCCTTGATCACTTCATAGATCTTCTTATCGCTGGCTAATAAATCCCGCAGGTAGTTGATCAGCTTAATGACTTCCAAATACTCGTTTTCAATCTTGTCCCGCTCCAGTCCGGTCAATTGATACAAGCGCATGTCCAGAATGGCGTTGGTCTGGATTTCGGAGAGGTTGAGTTTGGCCATCAACTCATCCCGCGCGGTCACGCGGTCCTTGGAGCCGCGGATGATTTTCACGACCAGATCCAAGTTATCGAGGGCGATCTTCAATCCCTCAAGGATGTGCGCCCGGGCCTCGGCTTTCTCCAAATCGAATTTCGCGCGGCGTTTGATCACTTCGTAGCGGTGATCGAGGAAACAAACCATCAGCTCGCGCAGATTCATGACGCGTGGCTGGCCGTTATCGATCGCCAACATGATGGCGCCAAAGGTCATTTCCAGTGGCGTGTACTTAAACAAATGATTCAGCAGCACGCGGGGCACGGCGTTGCGTTTTAGTTCAATCACCACCCGGATATCTTCTTTGGCCGATTCGTCGCGGATATCGGATATCCCTTCCAACTTCTTATCCTGGGCCAGTTCGGCAATCTTCTCGATCAACGTCGTCTTGTTGAGCGTGTACGGGATGGCCGTGATGATGATGCTTTCTTTGCCGTTCTTGCCCGTCTCAATCGCGGCGCGCCCGCGTACTTTGATCAGTCCGCGCCCGGTTTCGTACATGCTCTTGATCGGGCCCAAGCCGCAAACCACGCCGCCGGTGGGAAAGTCAGGCCCTTTGACGAACTGCGTGAGATCGGTGACGGAACAATCGGGGTTATCAATCAAATGGACCAAGCCATCGATCAGCTCGTTCAGGTTGTGGGGCGGGATATTTGTCGCCATACCCACAGCAATACCCGTGCTGCCGTTCAATAAGAGGTTGGGCAATCGCGAGGGCAAGACCACGGGTTCCTGCAGGGTTTCATCGAAGTTGGCCCGCATGTCGACGGTCTTCTTCTCGATATCCGCCAGCATCTCCTCCGCCAACCGGTTCAGCCGGCATTCGGTATATCGGTAGGCCGCAGGGGGATCGCCGTCGATACTGCCAAAGTTGCCTTGCCCATGGATGAGCGGCGCGCGCATGGAAAAGTTTTGCGCCATCCGCACCAACGTGTCGTAGACCGCGGAATCGCCGTGGGGATGGTAGTTACCGATCACTTCACCCACGACCTTCGCACATTTCACAAACGGCTTGCTATGGGTCCATCCCCGCTCGCGCATGGCAAACAAGATCCGGCGGTTGCCCGGCTTCAACCCGTCACGGGCATCGGGCAGGGCCCGACCCACAATCACGCTCATCGAATAATCGATGTACGCCCGCTGCATCTCCTCTTCAATATTGATGCGGTCCAACCGCTCATTTTGCTGATACATAAGGTCTTCCGCCTGTCTAAATATCGAGATTGCGCACGTTCAGTGCATTGTTCAGAATGAAATTTCGCCGGGGCTCCACTTCGTCCCCCATCAATACAGAGAACATTTCATCCGCCTTGACCACATCCTCCAATACCACCCGGTCCATTTTCCGGTTTTCCGGGTCCATGGTGGTCTCCCATAACTGCTCCGGATTCATTTCGCCCAATCCTTTGTAGCGCTGAATCTGCAAGCCTTTGCGTCCTTGCTCCCGCACCTTATCCAACAATCCCTGCAGCGAGTGAATCGGATACGACTCGTCTTTCCCATCCGAGAGAAAGAAGAGCGGCGACTCCGAAGGCAGCAACTGGTCCACGGTAAACCCGCGTTTCTCCAGTATCGCCGCCTGTTTGGCCAAGGCGTTGGCAGAAAAGATTTCCACCCATTGAATCCCGGAACTGCGCGGCGCAGTGGGTTCACCCTCACCGCCGTTCTCGGTGAAGATTTCCAACTGATCGCCTAACTGGCGTTCCATTTCCTCGCGGCACCGCCGCAAGTCGGCTTCCGTAGCCACAAATTGATGGCGGGTACCGGTCTCGTGTTTCACCGTCACCCGGTATTGCGGGAACAGGCCCTTTTCGGGGTCCCGGTTTTCCAGGTATTCAAGAAAATTGATCCCCTTCCGCTCGATACGCCGACTGATATCCTCGATTTCAGAGAGCGCGGTCAATAGCTCATGGACGTGTTTTTCGGGACAAATCTCTTTGCCGTCCGCATCGACCAACGCCATGCCTTCGCGCCCCAACTCAAGCAGGATATCCGTCAACTCCTTGTCGCTGTCGAGGTATTGCTCGCGTTTCTTCCGCTTGATCTTGTACAGGGGCGGCAAGGCGATAAAGACATGGCCCCGCTCAATCAATTCGCGCATTTGCCGGTAGAAGAAGGTTAGCAGCAAGGTGCGAATATGCAGTCCGTCCACGTCCGCATCGGTCATAATCACGATCTTGTGGTAGCGCAGCTTCTCGAGATTGAATTCTTCATTGCCGATCCCGGTTCCGATCGCCGTGATCATGGTCCGGATTTCCTTGTTATTCAGGATCTTGTCCAGCCGCGCCTTTTCCACGTTCAAAACCTTGCCGCGCAAGGGTAGAATGGCCTGGAACCGCCGATCCCGGCCTTGCTTGGCCGAACCGCCGGCGCTGTCCCCCTCAACGATGAACAGCTCGGTCAAGGCTGGATCGCGCTCGGAACAATCGGCTAGCTTGCCGGGCAGTGAACCGCTATCCAAGGCACTCTTGCGCCGCGTCAGGTCGCGCGCTTTCCGGGCCGCCTCGCGGGCGCGCGCAGCCAGAACGCCTTTTTCGATGATGCGGCGGGCGACGTTCGGATGCTCTTCAAAATAGGTCGCAAGCTCGTCGTTGACGATCGACTCCACGATCCCCTGCACCTCGCCATTGCCCAATTTTGTCTTCGTTTGGCCTTCAAACTGCGGATCGGGCACCTTCACACTCACCACCGCCGTTAACCCTTCGCGAATATCGTCGCCGCCCATGCTGACCTTGTCATCCTTGATCAACTTGTTCGCGCGCGCATACGCATTCACCGTTCGCGTCAGGGCCGAGCGGAATCCACTCAAATGGGTGCCACCCTCCACGGTATTAATGTTGTTGGCAAAGGAAAACAGGTTTTCTGAAAACGCGTCGGTGTATTGCATGGCAATTTCCACCGCGATCGATTCGCGTTCCCGCTCAATGTAGATCACCTTCGGATGCAACGCGGTCTTGGACCGGTTCAGATGCTCGACGAATTCCTTGATCCCGCCGTCATACTTGAACTGCTCCTCGCGTGGCGGCTCCTCTTGCGACAGCTTGATCTCCAGCCCCTTATTGAGAAAGGCCATTTCCCGCAACCGGGCCACGAGCGTGTCCCAACTGAATTCCGTCACTTGAAAGATCGTGTTATCGGGGAAAAAGGTGATTTTGGTCCCCGTTCCCTTCGTCTTGCCGATCGTCTCCAATTTGGACACCGGCACCCCGCGCTCAAAGCGCATATGATGCACCTTGCCGTCGCGCCGCACCTCGACCTCAAACCATTCGCTCAAGGCATTGACACACGAGACACCAACGCCGTGGAGCCCGCCCGAAACCTTGTACGAGTTATGGTCGAACTTTCCGCCGGCATGCAACGTCGTCAGCACCACCTCAACCGCCGGTTTGTGCTCCGTGGCATGCATATCGACGGGGATCCCGCGCCCATCGTCGTTCACCGAACAGGAGCCATCGGCATTGAGCGTCACATGAATGTGCGAACAATAACCCGCCAGCGCCTCATCGACGCTGTTATCCACGACTTCGTAGATACAGTGATGCAAGCCCCGCGCCACGGTATCGCCAATGTACATCGCAGGCCGCTTGCGCACGGCATCGAGCCCGCCCAACACCGTGATGTTCTGGGCATCGTACTTGGCGCCACCGGTTTTCGGGGCGTTTTTCGGTTTTTCAGAGGCAGACTTATTGCCCGCACTGGTTGATGCTACCGCATCGTGGGAGGCCTCCGGAGTCGAGGCCGAATCATCGACAGACATACGTATTCTCTCCAATCAAATGTGAGGCGAGGAGTGTACCTGATTGGCGTTCTTCACGCAATGTTTTTGCTCACACCCGAATACCGGCCGCAGACATTCCTGTGATTCATTGCGCCGGACACAGCGGCTCGACCTACAATCCGGCGTGTGCCTCTCGCTCAGGAGGGCGATAAGCGCTTGAACCATTCATATTGCATGCCGATGGGTTGTAAGCCACACCGCCGGTAGAGCGCCAATGCAGGTCCATGCTGGACGGCCATCACTCCGAAGGATTGAAGTTCCAGCTCATCAGCGACAGCCTGCAACGCTGCAACAATCTGCCTGCCAAAGCCTTTCCTGCGGTAGGCGGGACAAATATACAGATTCTTCATGCGGAAGAGCCCCTCCACCACGAGGTAGCCCACTGCCCCAATCACGTCTTGCCCATGCAAGACGTTAAATACAAGAAACTTACGCGATTCGGCCTTACGCTGCTCCATGGCATTCCACGCAGCCGCATCAACGTGATGGCCGTCCGAGCCGTGCGCATCGTTTTGGAACAAGGCCACCCGCTGCGTCCACGCGTTCGGCGACTGAACCGGCACCAACCGCAGTTCGCTGCGCGGTTTGGGTTCAACCGGTGTCACCAGTAGCACTTCCTCTCGCCGGCTATATCCGTGCATGCGCAGGATCGCCGGCCATTGAGGCGGTTCAGTTGTTAGGTAGAGTCGCAGATGATTCAGCCCTGCTGCGCCCGCCTCCTGTTCAATTAAGGCCAACCAATCCGGCAACGGACAGTCCACGCGCTTCGCTTCTATGCGCTGAACCACGGCAGCGGATACCAAATGCTCCAAACCCGGCATATAAACCAATTGCGCAGCCGCCACGGATTTGATGGTAGCGCCCAACTCAAAGTACTGGCAGTCCGATTCCACCAGCAGATGTTGCTCGGGTAACGGGTTCGTTTGCGGGTTCATGCACTCAGACTGGCACAGGCTCAAAGGGCCGTCAATGTCGGCCCGGGGACTTACG
>SKLK01000062.1 GCA_007123265.1 Kiritimatiellia bacterium | reverse complement strand
TTCCAACGATTGGAACCAGAATAAAACACTACGTCCGATGCGCTAAGGCGCTGGGACCGCCTCCAGTTCGATGCGGAAGAACGCGTCGCCTTCCACTTCGTTAACAATGACGGTGTAGGTGTTTTGTCCGAACGGGATGTTCGTGAACGGCAGGAAGCCACTGTTCGGCAGCAACAGGTTCGTGCTGCGATAAAGCGCCATATGGCCACTTTCGGGGGGCGGCCAGCTCAGTACCAATCCGTCCGCTCCATCCGCATGGATCGCAATCTTCGGTTGATCAGGAATAGCCGGGCGCACAACCAAGGTCTCCGCCGTCGCGGTCACCGCCGCCAGCGACGGGTTTGTGACCGCGAGATCGTTGATAAAGAAATCGTAATTCGGGCCCGGACCCGCGCTGAAATTCCAGGCCCGAAATTCGCTGATGCGCATGTCCGCGCGATGCGCCAATTCGCCCGTGACCGTGTGCGCCCCAGTGCGTAGCCGATAGGTATCGGCGTCGATGAGATCAATGGCCAAGTGTAACCCTTGCCCCGTATAGCTGATGCCGCTATCCCGGCCCACTTGTCGATCGTTGATCGTATAGGTTTGGTCACCGCCGATGAACATAAACTCGATCAAGTACTCGCCGTCCGCATTTTGCAACCCAATCCCAACCGATTTATTGTCCATGATCCACTTGTTCTGGAACTTCACCAGAAAGGTGTTGGACGGCGCGAGCGATTGTGTCAGCGGCCGCACCGCCACCACGGTGCTATCGTCAATATTTTGCTGACCGCTATTTGCCCACAGGCCCCAGGACTGATTGCCGATGTCTGACGAACCGCGGAAGTGCCCGCCATTATTGCCGTACACCGTGATGTCCCAGGGCTCGAAACCGAAACCACCATTCTGGCCATCACTCCAGCCGCTGGAATACACCGGGTGACTGGCAGAATCATCGGCCCGTAGCGTCGGCAACGGCTGATTGGTTCCGCGCAGGTGAATCCAGTTCGAGCCGACATTCAATTCGACGGTACTTAATTCCCAGTTGATCAGCGCAGGAGTCAGACCTGAAGCGCCAGTGAGACTGTTACTCCAAAGCAGATCTCCGATAATATCGGTACCCGCGGTCCCTGAAATCGTTAGCGTGTCCGTATCATGGGCCACCGTCGTTCCCGATACCGGGTCGGTGATGGCAATCATCTGGTCCCCCGGTGCATCGCCATAACCGGACAAGGTATGCCATGGATGTCCGCCCGTGGCGTCGGAGAGGACCCGCACGGCCCCCGCGTAGAAATCAGGTGCCATGGGCGAAAACGTAACCGTCACGGCTTGTGATTGGCCAACCGGGATAACCCCTGTCCATGTCCCGCTGAAACCAGTGGGCCACTCCATCCCACTGACGGCCAGATCTTCGGTCCCTTCATTGTGCAGCGTCAGGGTTCGTTGTGCGGACTCTCCGATCACGACCTCACCGAAATGCAGATCCCCGCTGATCGTCAGTACGCGACTGACCGCATCGCGATAGCTCGCCACGACATGCTTGGTTTCCCGCAGCGTGCGTACGTTATCGCCATCCTGCGCGTGGCCCGTGGGCTGCCCCTGATGAAACACGTCCGGATTTGAGAAATGGGCCACGGTAAACACACTGTTTCCGTCCCAGTTCTCGCTGTAGCTCATGACCGAGCAATAGCGGGTGCCATTGTTGCCGATCCAACGCCACCCCGCCGACCAGGTATTTCCGGGCCACGAATTCGCCCACCACTCCGTCGGGCCGGGTTGCTGGGCTTGATCCTTGCGATGGTGCAGTCCCAGGTTGTGGCCCATCTCATGAATATGGGTATAGGTATTATGCGCCTGCTGAATACGGGTGACGGAAAAGCCCCGATCCGGTGCACCGGGCTTCCAATCCAGCAAATGCGCGATGCCGCCCACGAAATGTTCCAGCGTGAACAAGGCCACCAGATCGGCGCCATACTCGTCGCGCCAAGCGTGAATTTCATCCATGTACCCGCTATTGGTATCGGTCAACCGGTCCAGGTCGATTCCGGCATTGCCGCTTTCCTGATAGTTGACCAGCGCCGAATGCACCAGCTTGAAGGTCAAGTCCACGCCGCTGTTGTCCGCCACGAGCTGTGCCCGCTCCATGGATTGCGCAATGGAGCTGTTAATCCCGCCGGCCCAACTGTTCGCCCAATCCCGCGCAGCCGGGGTGTAGAGGATCATGACGTCAACCTCCGCCCCGTTCTCGGAGCGAATCTCGATCGAACCCTCTTCATGCAGTGGCTGCATCGCTGGCCCCGGCACTGGACGCGAATGCACACGCGCGCACTCGGCGCAATGCAATACATCCATCGCCGTTGGATCGACCTCCTCAATGGTATAGAAGGCCGCACCCTCCGTTCGGCGGATCAAAAACTTGCGGCCCTCAGAGGGCTGTTCGATCACACCGAACACCCGATCGCCATCCACCGTCCACAGCACCATGCCGCTGGGATCGCTTTCAATTCGGGCGCGGATCCGTTGGGTTCCATTGACATCGGTCGTCGCGCGATCCACGTGCGCCCGCAGCACGGCATCGGCAAAGGCAGGCATTTCGATCAGGGTTCCGGGCGCAAGCGCGTCCACTGTAAACGCTTCCGGCGCCAGCGTAACGGGGCGAGCACGTAACGCGGCACCGGCCAGATCGGTTGCGGGCCCTTCCTCAAAGGGCATGAGGGTATGGTCTTCAGGTGCGAATAACTGCACCAAGTCGTCTCCCTCCGCGTAACCGGTCAAAGCCAGGCCGAGAAGGAGCAGCACGAAAAACGGGCTACGTCGAAAAGCATTCACAGGTGCGCAACGCTACCGCAATTCGCCGGATGTGTCCATTTAATGAGGGGCTGAATGATGCGGACAGACAATTAGGCTGACCTTGCTGCGCCAAAGCCTCCCCCAGGGGCATTCAGTTCTCCCTGTGAATTGCCGCCATTTTTTGACCATCGTGGCGGGAATCGTTTGGGTCCCGCCTTCAGGGCGTGTTGATTTATTCGCGGCGCGGCGCGAGCGCCGGCCCTACAGTCCGGTTATAAGAGTCTTTTGTAGGGCGTCCGCTTGCGGATCGCCGGATTCATCGCACGATTAAGAATAAATCAACACGCCCTTCAGGCGGAAGTTCGGCGGCGGCTTTAGCCGCCAAAACCAGCGGGCTAAAGCCCGCACAGAGCTTCCGGCTAAAGCCGGGACTCAGTCAGATAGAAGTGAAGCCCAATCCGGCAAGAGAACCGATCTTTTGCGAATCCGTTTCGCCGGCAACGCGTTAGCTTGAGAACGTATTTACGTTGCTCTGCCGCCCGTGTATCCTCTTGCTATGCCCAGTTTCTCCCCACCCTATTGGATGGTTGTTTTGTTTTGTGTGTTGTGCGCCGGACAGGACATGGTCCACGGCGAGCGGGTCCTACTGGATACGGAAGCAGACGGATGGTCGCTGTGGACCGCGTATGGTCCCGGAATGAATGAGCGATATGGGTCGGCCAACAACTCGAAACACCATCATCATCCCAGTCGCGTGCTCGCCGATGGCACGGCACGCGTATTGGAGGCCGTGGACACCGGTGAGGAAGAAACTAAACGTTATCAAAGCGGCTGCCTCTCCACGCGGGAGGCGCCCGATGGCGCCGGCTTCTTTCGCTTTACGAATGATGTGCGCAGCTTGCGCTTCGAGTTCGATGTGACCATCTCCGACTGGAACCACGCCGTCTGGCCAGCCTGCTGGTTGCGTGGCGTAGGCGGCGCCGTCGTACACGAGATCGACGTCCTAGAAGGTTTCACCGCCCAGACCGGCACCAACCTGTACCGCTTCGCGGTGCATCCGGCGGGCAACATCAATGTGATTCGTGATCCTTGGCCCGGTACGCCCTTGGCGCCGGACGACCGCGCCACGGTATGGGTGGAGGTCCATCGCCCCGGCACACGGCACGAGACGCTCGTGACCATTCGGGCTGGCAAAGATGATCTCGTAACAGTAAACGAGCCCGATCCGTACACGGCGGACTGGTGGGCGGACGACTACGGATGGGATCTCATCGTCCAGCAACAAATTGGCGGCAATTGGATTGGCGATCCCGACCTCCCCTACACCGGATTCCTGCAAAATGGCCAGCCGGGACGACCTGCGTCGGAAGTGCCCACGTGGGACGGCTACAGCACCATGACCATCCATCGCGTGCGTGTGATTGCCGCGTTGGACACCTATCGGATCCACAGCACCCCGCTGAACGGCAGCACGAACCAAGTGCACTTCGATTCGTGGACCACCCGCAACTATACCCTGCAAACCTCAACCAATCTGCTGTATGACCATTGGATCACAGTACCCGGACAAGGTCCGCGCGCCGGCGTCGGTGGCCCCGACCTGATGACCGCCCCGGTTGACGCGCCCCTGCAATACTTTCGCCTGCGGGTCGATCCCTGATCGGACTTCAGGCCTGCATCGCCGGCCCCAATCGCTTCAAGTCAAGCAGGGATCAAATAGGGGCCAGCCCGTACATATTAGCATATACCTAATCGCATTAGAGGAGCAGCGATGCCCGGGCCATGACGTATATCGTACCGCCCAATCGCTCCCATTTGTTTGCTTGCGCTGTGGACAGCCACTGTGCGGCCTGCATACGGATCTGCTCTTTGTCGAGCACCGCCACCTGAGTGCCTGGATCCTCCACCGGTACGTAGCCCCATCCATCTGCCGCCGCCGGGCCGGAAACGAGGGCTTGTGACGCATGGCGAACAGGCTCATGCCAGTCCGGCAAGGGGAATTGTTGATAGGCGGCAATCAAGGCCAGCGCGGCCAGTCGGAAGTTCTGGCCCCCCAGCCCCCGCTCCGCCCGGTGGGACTCCAGCGATTGCAACTGACTGATCAAATAGTGTCCCGCACGATGGACGGCATCCCGGCGGGCAGGCGTCATGTCCGTGTCGTCCAACAACGCAATCAGGGACAACGCCGTCAATGCTACCTCGTGGGAGGGATGGCCGCCCCAGCGCCCGGCATCCCAATGCCCATCGCGCTCTTGCGCATCCACCAACCACGCCTTCGCCTGTTCCTGCGGATGGCGGGTCAGTACGGCTTCATCCATCGCGGGCGCACGGAGCCAATGCATTAAAAATAGACCGACCAACAGCGAGGCCGCCAGGGCTCCGGCCCAGCCGTATGCCACGCCAGTTATAGACTGCGGCGCACGATCTTCCCGTGCGATCCGCGCCATGATCATTTCCATCGATTCAGGACGCGCGACAGGCGTAGGCGCGGTGCGCAAAAACGCTACCGTTTCCTTCACACGACGAACCGCCTCGCCCGATGACGACGCCGGCTTGTCTTCCAGTACCTGATCAATGGCGTCCGGTTCCAAGGAAGTAGTTTTATGATTGGGCCGCATCAAGCGCCTCCCGTACGGTTTGCATGGCCAGATGAAGTCGGGATTTGACGGTCCCGAGCGGAATCTCCAGGACATCCGCAATCTCTCGCTGGCGCAATCCCTGATATACGCTCAGCACCAAGACCTCCCTGAGCTTGGGCGAGAGCGCTTTCAGTACGGCCTCGACATCGTGTCGGCTTTGTCGCTGCGCTCCCACAATCGCCGCTTCTTCCGCAATGCAAACGTCCAGTCGGATGTACCCCAGCATGCGTTCCCGGCGCGCCAACTTGCGGCAGCGATCCACCCACGCATTCCGCGCGATCCGGTAAAGGAACGTTGTGAATTGCGCGGTCGCACGATAACGCTTCCTCGCGTTGTAGAGTCGTATGAATGTTTCCTGCACCAGATCCTCTCCATCCATAGTAACGCCTAGCCGGGTGAAATAGTTCAGCAAGGGGACTTGATAGCGGGTCACCAACTCGGCCAGCGCGTCTTTCGAATCGGCCGCCACGCGCTGCATCAACACGATATCCGGATGGAGGGTGTCAGTAGACATGGGCCGTAGACTACCTTCGCCCGACACCGCCTGTCAGCCTGAAAAGCAGGCATTCTCAATATGGCTTCCTGTTCCTGATCGCGGCTCGGCAGGGACGCCTCGCCCTACCACTTTTCCCTCAAAATTACAGGCTGCATGTGGTAGGGCGAACCGTCCCGGTGAGCCGCAGAGGCCATATCGTTCGCTGCTAGGATATTTCACCGAACCTTTTGCCAGGCAGAGACGTTTGCAGGGAACAGCAACGAGATACAATCAGGAGTTACGATGAAAATATGTTGGGTTGCAGGTCTAATGCTGGTGATGGTCATCCCCCCGGTTCCGGCGGACGAGGACACCTCCGTGTGGACCCTGCCGGAATTCGTGGTGACCGCCTCCCGGGCACCGCGGGATCTACAATCGGAACCTTGGGCACTGTACACGGTCGACGGCGCGGACGATGTGAACCGGCTCGGTCGTCGCACCACAGCGGATCTACTGCGCGATGTCCCTTCGGTGATGATCCAGAAAACCTCGAACGCCCAGACCTCCCCGTTTATTCGCGGCTTCACAGGCTATCAGACCCTCGCCTTGATCGATGGAATTCGTCTGAATCATACCGCCTTTCGCAGCGGACCCAACCAATACTGGAACACGATTGATCCTTTTTCGATTGATCGCTTCGAACTGCTGCTCGGCCCCGGCGCCGTGCAATACGGCAGCGATGCCATCGGCGGCGTCTTGAACGCCCTCACCCCGGATGCGCCCGAATGGACGGGCGAGTCGACATGGAACAACACCTTTCTGTATCGCGGGGCGACGGCGGAGCGCTCACACATCGGCCGCTGGAGCACCGCGGCCCGGCCGACCCCGGAACTCGGCGTGACCGGCGGATTTACCTGGAAAGATTTCGGCGATGTGCAGGGTGGCCGCCGGGTCGGACGCCAGCGCAAGACCGGCTACGATGAATGGGCCGCGGACAGTAAGATTCAATTTTTCCTGTCGGACGACGCGACCGTGACCTTGGCGCATCAGTCGGTGCGACAGGAAGACGCGTGGCGGACGCACCGCACGGTGTTTGGCGAGATCGACTGGAAGGGACTGGAACATGGGGATGAACAGGTTCACCGATTCGACCAAGCCCGCGACTTGACCTATCTCCGCCTCGATCTGAAAGAGCCCTTCGCCAGAGTCGACCAGATGCAGCTCACTGTGTCGCGTCATGCGCATGATGAGGAACGGGAACGGGTGCGCAACAACGGTCGCCGCACGGTGGACGGGTTCGATGTCGAAAGCTACGGCGCGACGTTGCAACTGCAAAGCACTCATACGGGAGGCATACTGATTTATGGCGCCGACTATTATCGCGATCGTGTCACGTCTTTCGACCGGGATATCGGCCCGGACGGCGCGCCAACCCGGATCGGATTGCAGGGACCGCTGGCTGCGGATGCCTATTTCGACCTAGCCGGCGTGTTTGCTCAAAACACCATCACCCTCGGCGATGATCGCGCTGATCTCGTCCTGGGCGCACGCTATACCTATGCCCGCGCCGATGCCCGGCGGGTCGAGGATCCGGCCACCGGGGGTCCGATTTCGCTCGACGAGCAATGGCAGGCGATCACCGGTTCCGCACGTCTCTTGGTGCCACTGACCGCGGATCGGCGTCATGTGGTCTATGCCGGGTTGTCACAAGGCTTTCGCGCACCGACGATTCATGATCTCACCAGCTTCGGTGTGGCGCGCAGCGATGAGATAGAAATCCCCGCCCCGGATTTGGACAACGAAGAATTCCTCACCTACGAAATCGGCTGGAAGAGCCGGACGCCCGACTGGGTCGTTCAGCTTGGTTATTACTACACGCAGATCGACGGACTGATCGTCAAAACAGCTACCGGCCGCGAGCGCGACGGATTCCGGGAAGTCACCAAATCCAATGCCGGCGACGGCTATGTGCAGGGCGCGGAAGCGGCCCTGCGGTGGCGCGGCCATCCGCAATGGAGTGCCTGGGTAAGTGGATCATGGCAGGAGGGCAAGGCGGATGTCTTCACCAGTGCCGGCGAAACGACCCGCGAACGTGACTACATCAGTCGCATCATGCCTCCCACAGCGCATGTTGGCGTCCGCTGGCAAACGAGCACGGGGCGGTATTGGCTCGAAGCCGCTGGCGATTTCGCCGCCAAGGCCAACCGCTTATCTGACGGCGACCGGCGCGACACGCAGCGGATTCCGCGTGGCGGTACCCCGGGTTATGCCATCGCCACACTGCGCGCCGGCCTCATGGTGACACCGGACCTGACCCTGAACATGGCGATCGAGAACCTGTTCGACGAGGACTATCGCATCCACGGTTCCGGCGTCAACGAGCCGGGTCGAAATGTAATCGCGACTGTAACCTGGGCTTTGTAATAGATGGCTCACGGCCTGCCTCGTCACGTTATGGACCATCCGCAAAGAACTTGGCGTGCGCTTTGCGTTGAAGATTGCTGGCCGCCAAGCGCTAACCGCTATTGTCAGTGCAGTGATGTTGGCTTGGTTGGTGGCACGGTAAGCTGAATTAGCAGGAAAATGCCGAGCTGGGGCTCGGCGTTCCCGGGAAATCTACCAAATACAAGGCTCCGCAAAGCCGGGAACGCCGAGCCCCAGCTCGGCAACCTCTCGTGGTCTCCTGGTGCCGTTCATTCGCTTTGCGCTCTTTTCCCAAAATCCGCGTTGACAGTTGACATGTAATTCTTATGATTTATATGCAAATCAACAGTTATACATAAAGGGATTTCGCATGCAGGGTATCGCATATAGTTTCTTCGCGGGCATTTCCACCATCCTGGGTGTCCTTTTGCTTTTATGTTTCGGCAAGCCTAGTAAATCATTCTTGGCCCTGTTACTTGGTTTTGCCGGCGGCATCATGATTGCCATCTCGCTGCTGGAATTGCTTCCGGAAGCCTTGGAGTTTGGTTCCGTGCTAATCACCGTGATCGGATTTATGCTTGGCTTAGGACTGATGTCTTACATCGACCACATCGTTCCCCACGCCTATCCGCAAACGCCCGACCACTTGGAGGTGGAAAATCCGGAACACGCACCCCGGGTGCAACCGGAATATCTCCGAATGGGCTATCTGGTGCTCTTCGGGATCGCCCTGCACAATCTTCCCGAAGGGTTGGCCATCGGGGCGGGGCTGGAGTCCAGCCCAGCGCTGGGATTGACGCTCGCCATTGCCATCGCCTTCCACAATATTCCTGAAGGCCTGGCCATTGCCGGTCCCTTACGCTCCAGCGGCATGGGTCGTTTACGGATTTTGCTGCTGACCTTAGGCGCCGGCCTGTTCACGCCCCTCGGCGCATTAATTGGACAATTCTTTTTCCAGATTTCAGAGGTCTTTGTGGGTGGGGGCCTCGCGCTCGCAGCGGGTGCCATGATGTACATCGCCTTGGACGAGCTGGTGCCGAGCGCCAACAAGCTGCACGCGCTCTATGCCAATATCGGCGTCAATCTCGCCATTGTGATTGCCATCATGCTGTAAGATCTGACTGGACGAGGCTAGCCGCCACAGCGAATCGCGCCGCCTATTTGAGCAGGAACACACCGCAGCAGACGGAGCGAATCCATCTACTCAGAGCCGAGCTGGGGCTCGGCGTTCCCGGGAGAACCACGCAAGGCTTGTTTCACTATGCCGGACATGCCGAGCTGGAGCTCGGCGTTCCCGGGAGAACCACGATCCCGCCATTGCCGGCACGGGGGCAATAGGATATGTTGCCGCAATGGACGACGCTCAAATACCTATCCGGATTGATTACGAAGCTACGTACGAATACGACGAAAAAGTCTCCCTGTCGCCCCATGTGATTCGAATTTTTCCGCGCCTTAACTCGTTTGTCCGCGTCCTTGATCTCGCCTTCCGTTGCGGGGGCGGCGCAGCCATTCAGTTCCGTCGCGATCTCTATGACAACGAAACCGCCTACTGCTTTTTCCCAGACGACACACACGCCTTCGATGTCTCGCTGAGCGCCACACTGAACCTGACGCATCGCAACGCGCTTGATTTCATGCTCGATTCCCATGGCTTGCAACTGCCTCCATCCTATTCAGACGCCGAGCGGATTCAGCTCGATGCCTACCTGGCCGGCACCACGTTCACCCCCTTACCACCGCCCCTAGCCCCTGCGGGCAAACGGCCCACGGTGGAAACGCTCATGACCATGACGCGGTGGATGAATGATCAACTCGGTTACAAACGGCGCGACGAAGGCCCGCCCCTTCACCCGTCCGATTTGCTGGCCCTGGGCACGGGTAGCTGTCGGGATTACACGGCATTGCTGATCGAGGCGCTACGCCAAAACGGCATCGCCGCCCGGCTGGTCAGCGGATTCCTCTGGAAAGGCAACGCGGCAAACGAGCGCATCGCAGACGACGACCTGCACGCGTGGGTGGAAGCCTATCTGCCGGGCGCCGGCTGGCTCGGACTCGATCCCACCAACGGCACCTTTTGCGATCATCACGCCATTGCCTCCGCCGCCGGCCTCACACCGGACGACATTGCCCCCATCAGCGGCACCTACTACGGGCAACACTCCATCCCCAGTCGCCTCACCACCCGCCTCGTGATCGAAGCTCTCTCGCCCCCCTGACCGCTCCTTCAACCAAACGACTCCGGCCCCTCTTTCCCCGCCGTACGGACATACTGACCGGGGCCAGAACGCTCGTATTTGGTGAACCCGTGGCGTTCGATGTTCTCGTTGGTTAACGTTTTCTTGAAGGCTTGATCCGTGTAGGTGCCGATCACATTGGGCGCGGTAATGACCCGTCGCACCGGCTCACCGGTTTCCGGGTGTACGGTTAGCGGGTCGTCCTTGATCGACTGAACCCACTCAAACGTTTCCCCGCTGTCGACTCCATCGCGAACAATCTCATACACGTAAATAGGCATCACATTTCTCCTTCGCAGATCATCCCTGCACAGCCAGATCCGTCCACGGATTCATATCCCGCCACTCTAAGCTTCGCCGGCAAGCGAATCGACAAGTATATCCTCAATCTTTTCGGCAAGCTGGCGTTTGCCAAAAGGTTTTTGCAGAAACTGCACACCCTCCTCTAAAACGCCTTGGTTCGCGATGATGTCGGCGGTATAGCCCGACATAAACAAGGACTTGATATTCGGGTACATGGCCACAAGGTTCTTCGCAAGGACGCCACCATTCATTTCCGGCATCACCACGTCGGTGATGAGTAGGTCGATTCGCCCCCGGTGCGCACGTGCCAGTTGGATCGCCTTCCCCGGCGTATCCGCCGGGAGCACCGTATACCCCAACCGTTGTAGAATTCTCACGGTCGTCGCCAGAATGGCCGGCTCGTCTTCGACCACCAGAATGGTCGCCGCCGGCTCGAATGATGCGTTCGGGGCCCGTATGGGGCCTGGCTGGGGGCGCTCTTGTGTCGTGCAAACTGACAGAAAGATCTTAAACACGGAGCCGCGACCGGGCTCACTCTCCACTTCGATATAGCCTTGGTTCTGCTTGACGATACCATAGATCGTCGACAGGCCGAGCCCGGTGCCTTGGCCCGTTTCCTTGGTCGTAAAAAAGGGGTCAAACAGCCTACTGCGAAACTCCGCATCCAACGCCATACCACAGCCGTCGTCGCTGACGCTGAGCCGTACATAGTCGCCGGGCGGAATCGTGTCCTCAAGCCCTGTGACGGGCTGGCCCATCGACACATTTCGCGTTTCGATGCCAATCGTTCCGGAGCCGGTGATGGCGTCCCGCGCGTTGATACAAAGGTTCGTCAGTATTTGGCCTACTTGTGAGGGGTCGATTAGAACCCGTTCAAGTTGCTCACCAGGACGCCAGTCCAGCACGATATGTTCCCCGATAAGTCGTCGCAGCATTTTCAGCATGCCCGTTATGGTTTCATTGAGGTCCAAGACCCGCGGCGCAATTGTTTGCTTGCGGGCAAAGGCCAAAAGCTGCCGGGTCAAATCGGCCGAACGTTGGGCCGCGGTTTTGATCTCCCGCAAACCGTCGCGCAACCGTTCGCCCACGTCCGTCTGTTCAATGGCCATTTCCGCCTCGCCTATAATGACCATCAACATATTATTGAAATCATGCGCCACCCCCCCCGCGAGGCGGCCGATTGATTCCATTTTCTGCGCCTGCGCACACTGGTGCCGGAGCTGTTCGCGTTCCGCCTCAACACGTTTTTGATCGCGCAGATCCACATCAATACAGAAAATCTCCAACTCCTCTCCCGGCACGTTCACCAGGGCATAGGACGAATAAACCGGGATTAGCGATCCGTCCTTGTGCACGAGCTCCAATTCATGGGCGGGCGGCAGTTCGCCGGTCTCGCCGATCCGGCGGAAATCATCCAGTAAACCATCATGCAGCGCCTCCGGAACAAACCCAAGTTCCAGCAACTTTTGCCCTATGGCTTCCTTCGCGGTGTAGCCATAAAAGGTTTCCGAGGCGTGGTTCCAGTAACGGATCGTGCCATCCAAGGTATAGCCCTGCACGGCCACCGTAGCCACGTTCTGCAAAAGCGCCTTGAATCGCTGCTCACTCCGCCGCAAATCCTCATCCGCTTTTTTGCGTTCGGTGATGTCATGGTCCAACCCGACAAACCCGGTCGGCTCGCCGTCGGCCGTACGCAGCACGAAGATGTAGGTTGAAGACCAAAATTCAGTCCCGTCCTTGCGTCGTTGCTTGTGCTCCGCTGACCACGAACCATTGTTCAAAATATGCTGCTTAAGGGCTACATCATCACCGATTTCAATGGAACCGGCGAACTCGCGGTAATATCGACCCAACACCTCCTCGGCGGAGTAGCCATACAAGCGCTCAGCCCCTCGCCCCCAATATAAAACGACGCCATCGAGGTTCGTCACCACAATGGCTTCATTAACACAATTTAAAACTTGAGACTGAAAGCAAAGTCGTTCCCGCTGCTTTTTATGCTCGGTGATGTCCCGCACAATCGTCAGCATCTGATCTTTGCCAACCAAGACCGCTCGCTCCTCGTACCAGCGCGTTCCGTCCGGCAATTCGAGGGGATACTCATACTGCTGTATCTCCTTGGTCGCAATCAATCGCTCCAGCACTTGCATCGTTAGCGTGGCCAGCGCTTCCGGAAGAACGTCACGCACATGCCTGCCCAGAAATTCTTCAGGCTTGAGCAAAAGGTTCGGATCTTGTTGCGAGCAGGAAAAGTCAGCAAAGTATCCATCGCGGTCGATGACAAATATCATGTCCGGTATCGCATCCAGCAGGGCGCGGTTTTTCTCCTCGCTTTTGTACAGGGCGTCCTTGTCCTGTTGCCCTTCAATGGCCAGAGCGGCGATATCGATCGCCCACGCCGCAAAGCGCAGGTTTTCGGGCGCGGGGCCACCCATGCGACGGCTGTAGTTCGCCAACGTGCCCAGCACCGCACCGGTGGACGAGAGAATCGGTATGGACCAGCAGGCTTTCAATTCATGCGTACGGGCCGCTTCCATGTACGCCGGATGCGGTGTCCAGCACGGATCATTCTGGATATCTTCGGCAACGGCCAGTTTGCGCGTGAAGGCCGCAGTCCCGCAGCTTCCCGCCCGGGGCGCCACGGGGACACCGTGCGCCAAGAGTGCATTGAAATCCTCGGGCAGGCTCGGCGCAGCAGCGGGGAAAAGTAGATTGCGCTCGGCGTCATACAGCATGATGGACGAGCGGATATCGGCATCCATCTCTTCGGTAAAGCGGCAGAGGGCACCCAACACCTCGGACAAGGGGCGACCTTGCGCAATCATTGAAAGACTGGCATTGCGCGTTTCAAGTTCTTTGCGGCGGCGGAGATTTTCGGCCGTAGCGATACAAGCCATTGCCGCATGCCCAAGCTTCTTAAACAACATAGCCAAGGACCGGATGAATTCTTCATCCCAAAGGTCCCCATCTTTCTCCAGCGCAATCGCTCCGAAGTCCGGCAGATCGAACAAGAAATTAGCGCGCGATGCCTCCTCCCGTCTAAATGGCAATCGTTGCGCCCAGTCATGCCACTGGTTGCGTGTTGTCGGCAAGCCAACCCGCTGCACAAAATCCAGCGGAACGAGCGGGGGGGACGGGGAATGAGGAAAAGTCAGTAGTGGCTGCCAATGCAGCGTTTCGTCGGTGTTGTCCGCCTCGGCTTGAAGCACCTGAGCAACGTTGCAATCGAGCAGGCGCATGACGTCCGCCACCGCATCGCGCAGCATATCCTCAAGATCCAGCGACGCACCGATGCGTAGCGATATCTCCAGCAGGACCTCTGTTCCCCGGTATGGCTGCATGTCGTCCACAGTGTGAAGTGCTTTTTAGGGGAGAGTCAAGGCGCATCCGTGCTCATCAGCAATTCGCATTATCGCCTCCCCGGCTCGCTCGGTGAGCCGAATTCCTTCCAGCGTCACGGCTCGACAGAGTCTCGCCCTCCCCAATGCAACCCCAAACAAGGGAGGGCGAGCGTCCTCGCGAGCCGCGAAATTTAACCAGAGGCCAAAATGCAGACTTCCTGATCTCGCCGGAATATGGTTTGGCATAGAATGGTGGCGCGCCACTCGGAGTTATAACCAATCTGGTGGCGGAAATCTACTCACGGCCATAACGACCACCAAGACGCCCCACGACCTTGCGTCGTGGGAGTCAGACGTTGAATCAGCCACAATAAGGGAGCAATAGAGAGAGCCCGTTTTGAGCAAGTAGAGGAAATATTTCCGTGCTTGCTCCGGGCGGGCTCATTTCTTGCTTGTTGTACGGCGCGCTAAAAGCAGTCTTGCATTCCCACGACGCAAGGTCGTGGGGGCGCGCAAGATAGGACAAGGGTACCCATAAACGGTGACAAATGCGGGCTAAAGAATCTGCTTTGCCGCTGCACCTGTCACATACCAAAATGTGCCAACTCAGTTTCCGACAAATGCCCTTTTTACCGGCGAGATCAGGAAGTCTGAAATGGCACTCGTAGGGCCGCCGCTTGCGGAGTGCCGGATGGAGAATTGTGCGAAAGAATAGGAAGAAACACGGCGTTGGGAGGAATTTTGACTAGTCAAAAAAGTTTTTAATGCCATCATTATTTAACATGCATAAATTTACCAATAATAGTTATTGCAAATCACTTGATTGGTATGTCAATCTTGATAATTGATTACCGATTAATCCATCAGGCGATCGGTACAGGAATCAGGGAATAAACAGAAAGGATACGTTGATGAGAGTTATTCGGAATATACTGTGCGTGGCCTGCCTGGCAGCGGTCACGTTGGTAACCCAACAAGATACCCAGGCCAGCGGCATGGGCCTTGCAGGAACACCGTTAAATATCGGCGCGGGTGTGGACATTGTCCTGGAAGCGCCCTTGCGCGACTCCGATGAGACGGAGTTCGAAGTGCGGGCCTTTGAATTGAATATCGGCGCGCCGGTCGATCCCTATTTTGACATGCTGGTCACGCTGAGCTGGCACGAAGGGGAAATTGACCTGGAGGAAGCGTGGGTCTCCACGATTCTGCCGGGCAACCTGAAACTCCAGTTTGGCCGCGAGTTTATCCCGTTCGGTTACCTAAATCGAGTACATGAACACGATTTCCCGCAAGTGGATCAGCCCTATGTGATCGAAGGATTGACGACCGACCACGGGTTCATTGGCGACGGAGCACATATCGAGTTTGTCGCGCCGTTTTTCAATCCCACCTTGACGCTAATTGCGGGTGCGTACAACCAGATTGAGCACAGCGTGGGCCGACGCATCGATGGCTACCCCCTTTTGGGCCGGGTGCAAACCTTCTATCAAACACCCAACGGTCGCCACTCCATACTCGCTGGCGCTTCGTACCTTACGTCCGCGGGAAGCAGGGACCCGATGGAAGACCGGCTGAATGCTGACGGGTTAACCAGTGACCGCCGGGCACGCGGAAAGATGGACTATACGTTCGGCTTGGATTTCAAATATAGATTCCTGACCGGAACCGAAACCTATCGCGGCCTAACACTCGGCGCAGAATTCTTGAAGGTGTCCTACGATGCCTACGAAAACCATGTGGATTATGTGCCCGGACTTGACGCGGGCAGTGACGAAGGCTTTTACATCTATGCCGACTGGGATTTCAACCGCTTCCATGGCATCGGCTACCGTTATGACCTGACCGATGTACTGTTCTCAAAATTGGAAGATGGCGCCCAGATCGAAGCGCATTCGATTTACTACCAATGGCGTCCGACCGACTTCTCCCGCTTCCGGGTACAGTATCAGTTCGCGCAGGATGATCGTGAAGATGATTCCGAACACTTCGTTCTACTGCAGGGCACATACTTCATCGGTTGGCATCCGCCGCATCGCTTCTAAATTAAACCGAATTTAAACAATGTAATGATCAGGAGTATGAAAATGAAGATAAGAAAAATAGGATTAGCTTTACTGGCTTTCGTGATGGGTATTTCCTTTACCCATGAGGCGTCAGCCCGTGTGCGTGTTACAACCACCACGACCGACCTGGCCGCTTTGGCCCGGACCATCGGCGGGGAACATGTCGAGGTTCACTCCCTGTCGCGTCCCTTGCAGGACGCACATTTCCTCGATGCCACACCCGGCATGGTGGTGCGGATCAGCCGCAGTGACCTGTTCGTTGAAAACGGCTTGGACCTGGAGATGGGTTGGGTGCCCGAGGTCATCCGGGACACGCGTAACCGAAGTGTCCGCCCAGGAGGGCCCGGTCATGTGAATGCCTCAGAAGGCATCCAGGCGATTCAAGTGCCCGACCGTATCATGCGGGATATGGGCGATGTGCACCCGTCCGGCAACCCGCACTACACGCTGGAACCCGTAGTGTCGCAGCGGGCGGCGCGTAATATCGCCGACGGCCTGATTCGCGTCGCGCCTCAACATGCCGACGACTTCCGCGCAAACTTGCAGGCTTATATTGACCGAAGCAGCGAAGTGGTCGGCGCGTGGCAGGCGAAGTTCGAACCGCACGCGGGCGCGCAGGTGATCATCTATCACAAGCACTTCGATTACATGCTGAAGAGCCTTGGTCTGGACATCGTTGCCGCTATGGAACCGCTACCCGGTTTGGCGCCGTCCGCGCGGCACATCGCCGGCTTGATTGCTCAGTACC
>SKLK01000070.1 GCA_007123265.1 Kiritimatiellia bacterium | reverse complement strand
TTTGTTCTACGCAACACCTTATCCGACCATGGCCATGTCTCGCGGGGCATTTGTACCGTGGATGAAGCGATGCACCTGCGCGGGGTGGTTGAGCGAACCCATATCGTGCCTACCGCGACCGGTGCCGCCTATGAGGATGAACAGGGCCAGTCCCGGCCATTGACCGGTGATGAATGGGTGTCCATGAATATGTGGGGCTTCACACCGGCCTTTTTTGCACAACTGGATGAGCAGTTCGAGCGGTTTCTAGCCGAACAAGGTCAACAACCCAAAGCCGAGTTTTATATTCCCGCCGTAGTCGATCAAGTGCAGGCAACCGGCAGCGCCACCGTCGAGGTCCTGCCCAGCAACGCCCGCTGGTTCGGCGTCACGTACCGGGAAGACAAATCGCATGTCGAGACCGCGATTCGGGAAATGGTCAACGCCGGCGTGTACCCTTCCCTGCTCTAGATGTGTGGCGCGAATCGGCTGGCCCCAACACGAAGAAGCAAAGAAAACGGGCTATTCTAAATATGAATGGGTATCCCCATGCTTAGTTAGACAGCACTTTCGCTCCTGCTGGCTGCGGCGTCGCAGCGCTCCGCTCTCAATCCAGAAAGACAATGCGTCCTGATCGAATGATGCGTTCGCTGCAAATGTACGTGTTCGGACGAATTCGATATAAATTGCTCGACTCGGAACGATTATTTCCCACAATGCCGTGGCAACTGAGATGCAACGGCAACTGTACCCCTGGCAAGGGGTCAAGCGCTTTAAACCAAGCCGACGGTTTAGCCAGATCGGTGCGGCGTTAACCTGACTTTTTGAGCGAGACAAGACATGAGCAAAGCATGGATAGCCTTGGAAGATGGGACCTGTTTTCGCGGGGTCGCTTTCGCCGGTGAAGGCGAGGTTTACGGTGAACTGGTGTTCAACACCTCGATGACCGGGTACCAGGAAATCCTCACGGACCCCTCGTATCACGGCCAAATCGTGACCCTAACCTACCCGCTGATCGGCAACTACGGGATCAACGAAGAAGACATCGAATCCTGGAAGCCTCATGCAACCGGACTGGTAATCAACGAAGCCAGCCGCATCCGCAGCAACTGGCGCAGCACCAGCAATCTGGCGGACTATTTGACCGCCAACAATATTCTCGGTGTCCACGACGTCGATACCCGCGCGGTCACCCTGCATATCCGCTCCCGCGGCGCCATGCGCTGTGTCATGTCCACCATCGACGCTAACCGGGACAGCCTCATCGCCAAGGCCCAACGCTCGCCGGGCTTGGTGGGTCGCGACTTGTCCAGTGAAGTCAGCACCAGCGCCGCTTACGACTGGCCGAAGGACGGGGCCACCTACCGCATTGCCGTCATCGACTGCGGCATTAAGAAGAATCAATTGCGGATGATGGCCGATCGCGGCATCGCCGCCAGAGTTTTTCCCAATCGCGCATCCGCCGCAGACATTCTGGCCGCCAAACCGGACGGCTTCTTTATATCCAACGGCCCGGGCGATCCGGATACGGTGCCCCACGTCATCCAAACCATTCGCGCCCTCGTCGATCACGGTCTGCCGACCTTCGGCATCTGTTTTGGTCATCAGCTGCTCGCCCTCGCCCACGAAGGTCGGACGTACAAACTCAAATTCGGGCATCGCGGCGCCAATCAACCGGTCAAAAATTTGCGCACGGGGTTGATTGAAATCACCTCGCAAAACCATGGATTCTGCGTCGACAAGGATTCCCTCGACCCGAGCCGCCTGGAAACGACCCACATCAATCTCAACGACGGCACCTCCGAAGGGCTCCGCCACAAGCAGCGGCCCATGTTCTCTGTGCAATACCATCCAGAAGCAGCGCCGGGACCGCATGACGCCGCCTATTTGTTCGATGACTTCACCCGCATGATGGGAGCGGCCGGCGCATGAGTCATCACGATTGGATTGCCATCCTTGATTTTGGCTCCCAATACAGCCAACTCATCGCCCGGCGCGTGCGCGAACAAAACGTCTATTGCGAGATCCTGCGCCACGATACCACGGCCGAGGCCCTCCGCGCGCGTGCGCCGAAAGGCGTGATCCTGTCGGGCGGTCCGGCCAGCGTCCTGCAACCCGCTGCACCGGATTGCGACCCGGACCTGTTTGCGCTTGGCGTACCGATATTGGGGATTTGCTACGGCATGCAATTGATGGCCCACCGCTTGGACGGGCGTGTGGCACCCGGTGTCCAACGCGAGTATGGACGTACACGGATCAGCATTACCCATCCCGAACCTCTCTTTATCGATGTGCCCAGCGAACTGCCGGTATGGATGAGCCACGGGGATCAGGTGCAAACGCTGCCGAGCGGATTTATCACCGTTGCCAGCACGTCGAGTTGTCCACACACGGCCATCGCTGATCCCGCTCGCCACTTTTATGGCATCCAATTCCACCCCGAAGTGGCCCACACGGTACAAGGTCGCGACATCTTGCGGCGCTTTCTATTCGATGTCTGCGCCTGCAGCGGTGACTGGACCATGCGCCAATTCATCGAGGAAAGTATCCAAACCATTCGCGACCGCGTCGCCGAGGATCATGTCCTCTGCGGCCTGAGCGGTGGGGTCGACTCCTCCATCGCTGCCGCCCTACTCCACCGCGCTATCGGCGACCAGCTCCACTGTGTATTCGTCGACAATGGGCTCCTGCGCCACGGGGAAGCTGAACAAGTGGAACGCACCTTTGGCGAATCGTTCGGCATGAACTTGACCGTCGCCCACGCCCAGGACCTGTTTCTGGATCGCTTGGCGGGAGTGATTGATCCGGAACAGAAACGGAAAATCATCGGCAACACGTTCATCGAAGTCTTCACCGAGGAAGCGCGCAAAGTCGGCCCCATGCGCTTCCTCGCCCAAGGCACGCTGTATCCCGACGTCATTGAAAGCATCTCACCGATCGGCGGCCCATCGGTCACGATCAAGAGCCACCACAACGTGGGCGGCTTACCCGCCGACCTAAAATTCGAATTGATCGAGCCGCTACGCGAGCTCTTCAAAGACGAAGTTCGCGCCCTGGGCCGCGAGCTGGGCGTTCCCGACATCATCGTCGACCGCCAACCCTTTCCCGGCCCCGGCCTCGCCGTGCGGATTCTGGGCGAGGTTAACCGCGACCGGGTGCAATTGCTGCAACAAGCCGACCTGCGCGTACAACAGGAAATCGAAAAACTCGAAAATTATGCCGACATCTGGCAGGCCTTCGCCGTGCTCCTGCCGATTCAAACCGTCGGTGTCATGGGCGACGAGCGCACGTATGAAAATGTCGCCGCCGTACGGGCCGTTCAAAGCCTGGACGGCATGACCGCCGACTGGTTCCGGTTGCCCTATGACACGCTCGGCGCGATTTCTAATCGCATCATCAATGAGGTCCGCGGCATTAACCGTGTCGTTTACGACATTAGCTCTAAACCCCCAGCCACGATAGAATGGGAATGATTTATGCCCAAACGTACTGATATCAAGAAAATCATGTTGATTGGCTCCGGCCCGATTGTGATTGGCCAAGCCTGCGAGTTCGATTATTCCGGCACGCAGGCCTGCAAGGCCTTGCGCGAGGAAGGCTACGAGGTGGTGTTAATCAACAGCAATCCGGCCACGATCATGACCGACCCGGAAGTGGCCGACCGCACGTATGTGGAACCGATCACAGCGGCGGCGGTACGCAAAATTATCGAAATCGAGCGGCCCGACGCCTTGCTGCCCACGCTCGGCGGACAAACGGGACTGAACACCGCCTTGGAAGTGGCGGAGGACGGGACGCTGGCCGAGTTCGGCGTGGAATTGATCGGCGCCCAAGTGGACGTGATCAAGCGCGCCGAGGACCGCGAATTGTTCAAGGAAGCGATGACCGAAGCGGGTCTGGAATGCCTCAAGAGCGAACGGGTCAACAACCTTGATCGAGCCCGGGAAGTGGCGCAGGAACTCGGGTTCCCGATTATTGTCCGGCCCAGTTACACCCTCGGCGGCACCGGCGGCGGCACGGCGTATGACGTGACGGAGCTGGACCGGATTGTCGCCGGTGGTCTCAAGGCCAGCCGGGTGAACGAGGTGCTGCTGGAGGAATCGGCGCTGGGCTGGAAAGAGTACGAGATGGAGGTGGTGCGGGACCGGAACGACAATTGCATTATCATCTGCTCGATTGAAAATCTGGACCCGATGGGTGTGCACACCGGTGATAGCATCACCGTGGCCCCGACCCAAACGCTGACGGACGCGGAATACCAAAAGATGCGGGATTGGAGTCTCGCCGTGCTGCGGGTGATCGGGGTGGATACCGGCGGGTCCAACGTTCAATTCGCTGTACATCCTGAGACCGGCCGGATGGTGGTGATCGAAATGAATCCGCGGGTGTCGCGCAGTTCCGCCCTCGCGAGTAAAGCCACCGGCTATCCGATTGCCAAGATTGCGGCCAAATTGGCGGTCGGCTACACGCTCGACGAGTTGCCCAACGATATCACCCGCGACACCCCAGCGAGTTTTGAGCCGACGATCGACTATTGCGTGGTCAAGGTGCCGCGCTTTGCCTTTGAAAAGTTTCCCGGCGCCGATCCCCGTCTGGGCGTCAGTATGAAGTCGGTCGGTGAAACAATGGCGATCGGCCGCAACTTCCGGGAAGCGGTGCAAAAGGCCTTTCGCGGCTTGGAAATTGGTGTCGCCGGACTGGATTTACGCGCGGAGGATCTGGTCAACAAGCCCGAAATCGAGACCGAACTGACCCGCACAGATACGGATCGCCATTTCAATGTCAAATATGCCTTGAAGAACGGTTACACGCCGGAGCGCATCGCCGAGTTGACGCGAATTGATCCCTGGTTCATCGATCAGTTCGCTCAAATCGTGGAAATTGAGCGGTTGGTGATGGAGGCACCGGAGCTGACCGCCGACCTGATCCGACGGGCAAAGAAATCCGGATTTTCCGACCGGCAAATCGCCGCGTTGCGCGGTGGCGACCAGTCCGAACTCGAGATCCGACGCATCCGGCTGGAGGGCGGCGTGAAACCCGTCTACCGTCTGGTCGACACGTGTGCCGGCGAGTTCGAAGCCTATACGCCTTATTTCTACTCCGCCTATGCGGATCACGATGAAGTTGAAAGTTCAGACCGGCCCAAGGTAATGATTCTTGGTAGCGGGCCGAACCGGATTGGTCAAGGGATCGAGTTCGATTATTGCTGTGTGCATACCGTGCAGGCGCTGCG
>SKLK01000022.1 GCA_007123265.1 Kiritimatiellia bacterium | reverse complement strand
CGATTGGAAAATCGGCAGAAACGTTTTCCAACGATTGGAACGGGGGCGCTTGCTTGAACGCGTGGGTTGCCTGTGGCACAGTGTGCGGTGATGATGCAACTTTATGAGATTGGCACGCTATTCCTGTGGAATGTGTGGGGTGTGTTGCTTGAATTGGCGCCTTGGCTGATCTTTGGCTGCTTGGTGGCGGGTGTGCTGCATGTCTTGATTCCGCCGGGCTTGGTGCGGCGACAGTTGGGGCGGCCGGGATTCGGCGGTATTTTCAAGGCGGCGCTGGCGGGGGTGCCGATGCCCTTGTGCAGTTGCGGCGTGATTCCCGCCGGCATCGGTCTGCGCAAGGAGGGGGCGAGTCGCGGGGCCAGCGTGAGTTTTCTGGTCGCCACGCCGCAGACGGCGGTGGACTCAACCTTTGTGAGCTACTCGTTCCTGGGCGCGCCCTTTGCGATTTTTAAGCTGTTGAGTTCGTTCGTTACCGGCATTTTGGCGGGCTTGTTGGCGCAGCGCTTTGGTGGCCCTGAAGAGGAGGCGCCGGCGCCGGAAGCCGAGTCAGTGCCGGCGGAGCCTGCTGCGACCGTCGCGCCGGTGCAGCGATCCTGGGGGCAGCGGCTGATCGATGTGTGGCAGTACGGGATTCATGTGTTGCTCTATATGATTTGGGGCTGGGTCGTTGTTGGCGTGTTGGTTTCGGCGGCGCTAACGACGTTTGTGCCGGAAAATTTCTTTGGCGATACGGGATTCGGCAGCGGCTTCACCGGATTGCTGGTGGCCTTGGGGATTTCGTTGCCGATGTATGCCTGCTCAACGGCGTCGGTGCCGATTGCGGCCGGGTTGGTGCACGCCGGTTTGCCGCCGGGCGCGGCGCTGGTCTATCTGGTGGCGGGACCGGCCACGAATGTGGCCACGATCGGGGCGATCTATCGCGTGTTCGGGGGACGGGTGATCACGATCTATCTCGGCGTTATCATCGGGAGTAGTCTGCTATTCGGCACATTGTTCGATGCCTTGGTGGACATGGACGCAATGCGAATCCACGATCACGAGAGCCACGAACATGCGACGGTCTGGGCGATTGCCGCCGCTGTGCTAACCGTGGTGTTGTTAATCCGGTTTGCCTGGCGCGATTATGGCGCGCCGCGTTGGCGGCGGATTCAGCGGGACGATTCGTAGCGCGGCTCGTATCGGCTTAACGTTTGGTGAATGACGTAACTGACGACGGCGCGATGTACACCGATATCGCCGCCGGCGCGTTCGCTTTCGTACCATTTATGCACATCCACCTCGGCGCGCCTGCGGCTGGCCAGCTGATACAAGCTGGTTTGCTTGACCCACGCGGTATCAACGGCGCACGGCGAAGCGTGGGCCACTCGATTTGTCTCAACCGTATTCATAGACGAAATGACGCATTGAGTAGAGCCGGAATCGACTACTACAACAATAATAAAAATTCACTAATGCGAGAATTAATATACGTTCAAAACCGAGACAAGTTAAATCGTTTTACCCCAAATTAAAATGTGATGCTGGCGGTGAAGGCCGCGGATAGGCTGTCCCGGACGCGGGACTCGAACACGGTCTGGTCGTCGCGGTCGCGCACGCGGATGTTGCGCCACGGCGAGTAGCCGACTTCCGCGCCCATCATGATGCCGGGATTGGGCTGATACAGCAGGGCGAGGGTGGAGACGATGCCGCGGGAGCGAAAGACCCCGCCTGCCCCCGGGCCGTCCTCGCGCAGGCGGAAATAGCGGGAGATATACTCGTTGTTCAGGGCGATGCGCCAATGACGCTGTGGATCGAAGGCGTAGGAGAGATGCAATCCGCGCATGGTCCGAAAATTCCAACGATCGGTGATGTCCCAATTGATGGTGGCACCGGGAATAATCAAATAACTCTCGTCCATCCGCGAACTGACGAACCCGCCCAGCCCCGCTTGCAGGTTGTCGGTCCATTGATATTGAAACAGAACCGTGGCGGCCTCGGCCTGACCGTCCGAGCGGGAGGCGCCCTGTTCGTACGAGGAGCCGACACTGGCCAAGGCAAACAAGCCCCACTCATCCGTCAACCGCCCCATGTAGACGGCGGCAAACTGGATGGAATAGGCTTCGTCCAGCAAACCGTCAATGACACCCGTATCGCGGATCCGGTATCTATGCCAGTCCCGTGAAACGGCCAAATTCAGTCGGCCACGCGGCGGCAGCGCAATCACTAGTGTGCCGCTAACGTCGTGATGTAGCACGGCAATGGAGCCATCGGCTTGGTCAAAGTCGCCGCGAAACAGGGCGGACGGCGTGTAGCGGATCTGTCCAAAGAAGGTGCGCGACGCAAAGGGCGCCCCGCCCATTGCTTGCTCCTGCGCATGCTCTTCCTCGGCGCGCAGGGAAATCGTAAGAACGAGGCAGAGGACCGCAGGAAAAATGAAACGGCTACGGCGCATTGCGTGCATGAATAATCCAGTAAGGGGATCTGGGCGGTTGGATCAAGGCCGCATCGATAAAGCCGGTCGATTCGAGATGGGCCAGAAGCTGCTGCGCCGTGAAGACCCGGCCGCGCGGACTGGTCAGCATCATGTTTATGGAGAATAGATTCGAGAACAGGGGGCCGGACCGGTCGGGATCGAGCATCATATCGACCAGTAGAAAGTGTCCGCCCGGTTTCAACGCGGCGCGGATACGCGCAAATAGCGTTGCGGCGGTGTCGTCGTCTTCCTGATGAATGGCGCCGCAAAGGAGGGCGGCATCGAACCCTGTGGGCAGGTCGTCCTCGTGATAGTTTCCAGGGCGCAATTCTATGCGCTCGCGGGCGGGCGACGATTCGGTCAATTCGCGCGCCACATCCAGCACAGGCGGCAGATCGAACTGGGTGACGTTCAAGTGCGCGTGTTGTTCGGCCAGGAGCCGACTAAAGGTGCCCGGACCCGCCGCCACATCGAGGAGCGTGGTGATCCCGTCCAGCGGTAGCGCCGGCAGGATCGCGGGGGCAATGCCCATGGCGCGGCTGTGCATGCCCATCGCAAAGCGACGCGTGCGGGCGGGGTCGGCGCCCAGATGGGCGCCGGGCGGCAAGGCCGGCGCGCCGTTGCGCACGGCCTCGGCCAGCTTTCCCCATAAGGGATAGAGATCCATGTTAAAGCGCAGGGCATCAAGGATGCAGGTGTCGCTGCGGGGATTGACCAGGGCATCGGCCGATGCGGCTATCGCGTAGGCCTCGCCCTGCTTGGTCAGCAGGCCGAGCGCGGTCAGTGCGTCGAGAATTTCGCTGAGGTGCCGCTCGGGCAGGGCCAGATGGGCGGCAAGCGCATCGGCCGACAGGGGGGCGTCGGCCAACGCTTCGAAAATCTTCAATTCAACAGCGGCCGAGAGCAAGGCCGACTTCCAATAGCCTGTGGCCAGCTCCATCAATTGGCCCATATTCCATTCGGTGGTTTTCATGTGCTCAGCATAGGCATCGTTTCGCCCCTCCGCAAGCGGCGCGGGAAAAATTTTTTGAACTTTGTCCCCTGGCCGGTGGTCTATGTGTACCGATCGTTGTGGCACGGTTTTGCCGTTTGCGCACGATGCATGAACCGCTTATGATGGTGCACAAAACGAGGACTTTTGACGAGGACTAGACCATGAATACCGCTACAGGAACGATTGATGTTGTCAATGAACGGGTGCGCGAGCGCGGGGCGTTTATCCGCGATCTGCGCACGGAAATGGAAAAGGTGATTGTCGGTCAGAAATACCTGGTCGATCGATTGATTATCGGCATGCTATCGAACGGGCACATCCTGTTGGAAGGCGTGCCCGGATTGGCCAAGACGTTGTCGGTAAAGACCCTGGCCGGTTGCATGAATACCGAGTTCCAGCGCATTCAGTTCACACCGGATCTATTGCCGGCGGACGTGATCGGCACGCAAATCTACAACCCGAAGGACGGGGAGTTTTCGCTAAAGAAGGGCCCGATCTTTTCCAATATCATTCTTGCAGACGAAATCAACCGGGCCCCGGCCAAGGTGCAAAGCGCCTTGTTGGAGGCGATGCAGGAGCGGCAGGTAACCATTGGTCAGGAAACGTTTACGTTGCCGGAACCTTTTCTGGTGCTGGCGACGGAGAACCCGATTGAACAGGAGGGGACCTACCCCTTGCCGGAAGCCCAAGTGGACCGGTTCATGTTGAAGCTCAAAATCACGTATCCAAGCATTGAAGAGGAACGGGCGATTCTCGATGCGATGGCCTTTACGCAGCAAAATGTGGCGGTGAAGCCGGTGATGGAGCCGGAAACCTTGTTGCAGGCCCGTAAGGTCGTGGACGAGGTGTACGTGGACGACAAGATCAAGGAGTACATCCTGTCGATCATCTTTGCCACTCGCGAACCGGAACGGTTCCAGCTGCAGGTCGGCGAATACCTGCGGTATGGCGCGTCCCCGCGCGCGACGCTGGCCTTGACGGTGGGGGCGCGGGCCCACGCGTTCTTGAACGGGCGCGGCTATGTCACGCCCCAGGACGTGAAATCGATGGCCCCGGACATCCTGCGTCATCGCATCATCGTTTCGTATGAGGCGGAGGCGGAGGAGTTGACCTCGGACGATTTGATCCAGCGCATACTCAGCGAGCTGCCCGTGCCTTGACGCGCGGTATCTGTGCTTTCGAATACGAGCCCGGGCAAGGAACGGTCATGATTCCGAAAGAGATACTTAAACAGGTTCGCCGCATACAGATCCGGACGAAACATCGCGTCGCGGATGTGTTCTCGGGCCATTACCATAGTGTCTTCAAGGGGCAGGGTATGGAATTCCACGAAGTGCGTGAGTACGTGCCCGGCGACGACATCCGCGCGATTGACTGGAACGTGACGGCCCGTATGGGGCACCCGTTCGTGAAAAAATTTATCGAGGAACGCGAGTTGACCGTGATGTTGCTGGTCGATATCAGTGCCTCGCACCAGTTCGGCAGCACCTCGCAATTGAAAAAGGATTTGGCGGCGGAACTGGCGGCGGTGCTGGCGTTCTCGGCGATTCAAAACAATGACCGGGTGGGCTTGATCCTCTTTGCCGAGGATGTGGAGCACTATGTGAAACCGGCCAAAGGCGTCTCGCATGTGCTGCGGGTGATCCGCGACGTGTTGTATCGACCGCCCCGCACCCGCGGAACGCGATTAAAGCCGGCGCTCGATTTTCTTAATCATGTGGCGCATCGCCGCGCGGTGACGTTCTTGATCAGCGACTTCATTTTTGATGAACCCCTGCAAACGACTTTGTCCATCACCGCGCGGCGTCATGATTTGATTGGCGTGCTGATCGGCGATAAGCGCGAGCACGCCTGGCCCCGCGCCGGATTAATCGAGTGGGAAGATGCCGAGACCGGGCAACGTCATTTGGTGGACACCTCGGATCCGCGTACGCGGCGGCGATTGGCCGGTCTGCAAGGCGAGCGCCGCCGCGACATGCTGAACCTGTTGCGCCGGTCAGGCGTCGACACGATCGAAACCTTTGCCGGCGAATCCTATGAGCGCGCCTTGATGCAGTTCTTCCGGCAACGCGAGGAGCGGATGCGGACATGAAAGCCCGTCCACATGGTGCATGGCTATGCTCGCTGCCGCTGGTCGGGTTGTTGCTTGTGGCCTGTGGTCGACCGGCGGACGACGAGGCGTCGGCGGTGGCGGTGGCGGAAGATGCCATTCGGGTCACGGCAAATGCGCGGGAGATTACTCCAGGGGAATTGATTCAGGTCACCGTGCGCGTGTCCCACGCGGCGGATGAACGGATTGAGTGGCCGGGTCTCGATGAGAATCCGCGCTTGGATGTCCGTAGCCGATCGCAACAGGTAGAGGCGTTGCCGGGTGACCGGCAATTGACGGTTCATCGGTACACGTTGACGGCGTTTGATGTCGGTACCCACCTCTTGGCCACCGGGGTGGTGCGCTACGTGCGCGGCGATGACGTGCGGGAGGAACCGTTCCCGCCAGCCGCCATTCGCGTGTTGTCCTTGTTGGAGGACGCGGAGGCTGTGGAGCCACCGGCGCTGCGTCCGCTATTGGATTGGCCGGGTACGGTGCCGCGCTGGGTATGGGTTTATATCGGCATTGCGCTGTTGGCCGTGGCGTTGGCGTTGTTGTCGTTGTTCCTGTTGCGGAAGCGGCGCACCTTTATGGAAACCGCGCCGCCACCGCCCGCCGATGAAACGGCGCTGAACGCCCTGCGCCTGCTGCGGGAAAAGGGCTATATTGAACGAGACGAGGTGGATCGCTTCTATATCGAGTTGTCCGCCATCGTGCGACGCTACATCGAAGACCGGTTCGGCGTCCGTGCCCCGGAACTGACGACGGAAGAATTCATCCGCGAAGCGTCGCAGGCGGCCGTGTTGAATGATGCGCAGCAAACCTTGGTGAACCAGTTCCTGGAGCAAAGTGACTTGGTCAAGTTCGCTCGTTTCCGTCCCGGCGCGCTGGAGATGCAAGAGGCCTTTGCTGCCGCCGAACGATTGGTCCGCGAGACCCGGGTACGGGCGCAGGAGCCCCAGCCGGAGGAGGTTGCCCCATGATGTTGGTATATCCATGGGTACTGGTCTTGTGGTTGCTGATTCCGGCGCTGATATGGCTGCGCTATGGGCGGCGCGGTCGAGCGACCTTGCGCTTCTCCGATCACCGCATCCTTCGCCAACTGCCGGGCTCGTGGGTCGCGCGCGCCCGCTTCATTTTGCCGGTGCTGTACGCGGTCGGCCTGGCGCTGATCATTTACGCCTTGGCGCGTCCACAGGAGGGCCTGGCCGAAAGCCGGGTCAACCGCGAAGCGATTGATATGGTGCTGTTGATCGATGTGTCGTCGTCGATGTTGGCGGAGGATTTTTATTTGGACGGGCGCCGGGTCAATCGCATGGAAGTCTGCTTGCACACGGCCAAGGAATTTATTCGCATGCGTCGCGATGACCGGATTGCAGTGATTGCCTTTGCCGGGGTGCCGTATGTGATGGCGCCGCTCACCTTTGACACCGGTTGGCTGTTGCAGCAGGTCAACCGTATCGAGATTGCCATGGTTCAGGACGGCACGGCCATCGGCTCGGCGATTGCCTCGGGGCTGAACCGGTTGCGGGACAGCGAAGCGGAAAGCCGGGTCATCGTGTTGCTGACCGATGGGGTCAACAATACCGGGTCCATCTCGCCCGAAAATGCGGCCCGGGCCGCAGCGGCGCTCGGGGTACGCGTGCACGCGATTGGCACGGGCACGCAGGATTATGCCCCGTTCCCGGTGCGCGATCCTTTTGGCGGCCGGCGCTATGTACAGCAGTTGGCCGTTTTCGATGAAGAGCAGTTAACGCGCATCGCCGACCTTACCGGTGGCCAGTACTTCCATGCGAATGATACGGAGGCGCTGACTCGAATCTATGAAGAGATCGACGCGTTGGAACGCACGGAAATCGAAGTGGAGGAGTTCACGCGTTTTGAGGAAGCGTTCATGCCGTTCCTGTTGTTGGGCTTGGCGCTGTTGGCCGTGGAACAGGTGCTGGCCTTGGCGCGGTTCGGGAGGTGGCCGTGATGCAGTGGGGGAATCCCAGCCTATTGCACGCGCTGTGGGGGCTGATCCCGCTGGCGCTGTTGTTGTGGGGCTTGGCGCGGCGACGTGAGCGGGCCTTGCAGCAAATGATCGACGCGCAGGTGTTGCCCTCCATGTTGCCGCCGCACCGGTGGCGTGTGCAGCGTTGGCGGCGCGGCTTGTGGATCGCGGCGCTGGCCCTGGGTATCGTCGCTTTGGCCCGCCCCCAATGGGGCGAAAAATGGATCGAAGTCCAGCACATGGGCTTGGACATTGTGGTGGTTTTGGATACGTCCAATAGTATGCGGGCCGAGGACATCCGGCCCAACCGCCTGGAACGCGCTAAACTGGGCCTGCGCGATTTGGTCCGGCACCTGCGCGGCGACCGGATTGCATTGGTCCCGTTTGCCGGGGACAGCTATTTGTATTGTCCGTTGACCTCGGACTACAGCGCGTTCCTGATGATGTTGGACGATGTGTATCCCGGTATTGTGCCGCGCGGCGGTACCGCGATTGAGCAGGCGCTGCGCCGGGCCATTCAGTCGTTTGATGACGATTTGCTGGCGGATCGCGTCATCCTCTTGATTTCCGATGGCGAGGACCATGAAGGGAATCCCCTCACGCTCGTGGACGAAATGCGGCGCCGCAATATTCGCTTGTTTGCCGTGGGGGTGGGGACGCCGGAAGGCGAACTGATCCCCATCACCGACGAGCGGGGCCGCACCACGTTCTTGCGGGATCGGCAAGGCACGATTGTGCGCACGCGGCTCGAAGAGGACACGCTTGAACGGTTGGCGACGCGAACCGGGGGCATGTACGTGCGCGCCACACCGGGCGATTTCGGATTGGACTATTTGTATGAGCAGGGCATTGCCCCGCTGCAACGTGATCAATTGACGACGGAACAAATTCGCGTATACGAAGATCGCTTCATTTGGTTTTTGTGGGCGGCTTTGCTGCTGTTGGCTATCGAGGCTGGGATCCATGCCGGTACCGGCTGGGTCAGCAGTCGGCGCCGGACCGTGACGGCGCTGGTGCTGGCGGGATTTATGATCGGACTAGAGTCAGCTACTGCCGCCGATCCGCGGCAATTTTTGCGCGACGGCATACGCGCTTACGAGGCGGAGGACTTCGCCACCGCCGTGGAGCAATTTCGGGAAGCGATTGACGAAGCCGAGGCCCAAGGCACGGATCCGTCGCGGGCCTGGTTTAATCTGGGCACGGCAAAATCACGGTTAGGGGCGTGGGATGCAGCCATCGCGGCGTATACCAACGCCCTGCAATCGACAGACGAGGCGGTGCAGCAGTCCACCTTCATGAACAAGGGCTATTCGCTGGTCAATCAAGCGCTGGAACAAGCGGAGCAGGGGGATATGCCGTCGGCCCTGCAACAAGCCGAGCAAGCGCTGCAAAGTTATCGCAACGCGATCGTGTTGGATCCGGCCGATCGCGAGGCCAAGATCAATCACGAACGCACCCAGCGCTTGGTCGAGGAGTTGCGGGAAATGCAGCCCCCGCCCCAGGAACAGCCGGATCAGCAGCCGGACGATTCACCGGACGAGGGGGAGGACGAACAGGAACAGCCGCAACCGGACACGCCCCAGCCGGATGCTGCCGACGAGCCGGAACCCGGCGATGATGAGGCGGACGAGGATCCGACGCCCGACGACCTTCAACCCGACGCAGCGCCCGACGATCCCGCCATGGACGCGACCATGCCGGAACCGACAATGGACGAGATGACGGAAGAGGAAGCTATGCTATTATTGGATGCGCTGCGGGACGAGGAACAGGAGACGCGGGATCAAATGCGTTTGCAACTGGGCGAGCCCGCAGAAGTGGAGAAGGATTGGTGAAGCATGAAACGCGTAATCCATAGCCCGGCATCGGACGCCTGGTTGCGGGTCGGCCTTGGGCTGGCCCTTTGCGTTGGCTTGGCCACAGGCACTTGGGCCGGGCAGGTGCGGATGGAGTTGACGCCCAACGTCGTGCGGATGGGCGAATCGGCTGACTTGCGGATTGTCTTCGAAAATCTGGACCGCGCGCCCGCGCCGGAACTTCCGCCGATCAGCGGCTTGCGCTTGAGCGGGCCGGGGGTCGAGCGCAGTTTCTCTATGCAAACCGTGAACGGACGCATGGAACAAACCCAGCAGATCGCGTACCGGTTCACTGTTATCCCGTTGCAACCGGGCGATTACACCATCGGTCCGTACACCTACGAGCATAATGGGCAAACGTATGAGCTGCCGGCCCAGACGCTGCGGGTCGTCCTGCCCAGCGGTGAAACCGGTCGCCCGGACGAGGCGCGCCAGTTATCCGATCTTGTTTTTGCGCGCCTGTCGGTGACACGGGATCACGTCTATGTGAATGAACCGTTCACGCTGACCATTTCCATCTACTCGCGCGATGTAAATGTCGGCCGGGACATGTCGTTGATGAATATGCCCGACACCGGCATTCAGCTTCAGCCCTGGCAGGAGCTGCGGTCGGTGCGCGAAGTGGTCCGGGGCGATGTCTATGACGTGCGGCGCTACCAAGCCTTGGTGCGTCCCTTGACGTCCGGGACGCTGACCTTTGATCCGGATTTGCGCATTCAGTTGCTGGTGCCGCGCGCGCAACGGCGGCATTCGCGTTGGGACGACGCCTTTTTCGGCGGCGGCTTCTCCAACATGGAAGCGCATCCGCTGGAACTGGATGTGGAACCGGTCACGGTGACGGTGCGCAGCTTGCCGATGGAAGGGCGGCCGGAGGGATTCACCGGCGGCGTGGGCCGGTTCAGCTTTGATGTGCATGTGCATCCGAGGGAAAATATACAGCCCGGCGATCCGATTAGCCTGACGATGCGGATCGAAGGTGAGGGCAACATGGACACGGTTGGGCCGCCGGCGCTCGAAGATAGCGATCTCTTCCGCGTGTACCCGCCCCGCGTTACCCAAAGCGAGGTGGACCGTAGCGGGACGCGGGGGCGCAAGACCTACGAACAAGTGATCATCCCCCGCACCGGCGAATCGGGGGAGGTGCCGGCGCTGGTGTTTAGCTACTTTGATCCGGATGCCGAGACCTTTCGTTCGATCACGCGCGGGCCAACGGTATTGGACCTGGCCGAGGCGGCGGTAACCGAAGGTCGCCGCGTGCGCGCCGATGACGTCGGTGATCGTCGCACCCGTATTATCGGCGAGGACATCGCCTACTTAAAGCCCCCACCGGTCCGGTGGGCGCGGATCGATGATCCCCTGCCGCTGACGGGTGTCTGGTTCTGGGGGTTGCACGCGGTGCCGCTGATCTTGACGGTGGTCGTGTTTGGCTGGGCCCGGCACCAGCGACGCTTGGAATCCGATCACGCCCTGGCTCGGCGCTACCGGGCACCGAAACGGGCGCGGGCCGGCCTGCGCGAAGCCGAACGCGCGATACAGGCGGATGATGACCAAGCCTTTTTCGATGGCTTATGGCGCGCCTTGTCCGGGTACTTCGGCGATCGATTAAACTGGTCATCCGGTGCCATTGCCGGTGATGAGGTGGTCGCCGCGTTCCGGACGCAAGGGTTGGAGCCAACCCATTTGGATCAAATTCAGCGGGTGTTCGATGCATGTGATCAGCGGCGTTTCGCCGGGGCACAGGTGTCTGTTGACGAAATGCGGCAGTTGCTGCAGGACACTCGGACGCTGTTGAAGGCTTGTGAGAGGGTGCGGACATGAGTGGGCGTTGGATAGCGTGCGGCGTGTTGCTGGTAGTGGGCCTGTGGAGTGCGCCGGTCACCGGGGCACTGCCGCTCGAAGAACGGTTCGCCGCCGCTGCGGCTGCGTACGACGCAGAGGATTTCACGGAGGCCATTCGCTTGTATCAACAAATACGGCGGGACGGTTTTCGTGCCCCGGCCCTCTATTTCAATTTGGCGAACGCCTACTACCGGCAGGGCGATGTGGGACAGGCGATACTGCACTATGCGAAGGCCCAATATCTGTTGCCACGTGATGCCGATATCCGTGGTAACCTGCAATTCGTGCTGAACGATGCCGATGCCGTATATCTGCCGCCTACCGGTTGGACGCGCGTGTGGCGATGGTTTACACACACGGAATGGCGAGCATTGGCGCTCGCCGCATGGTGGTTGACGATGGTGGGCCTATGCCTTAAGCTCTGGCGCAGAAATAACCATTATCTGCTTTGGGCAACCACGGTCACAACGGCACTCTGGATTGTCGCATTAATGGGGGTGCGCTACTGGGGCGGCTTGAACGATCGCCCGGAAGTCGTCGTGATGCAAGCAGGGCAGGAAGCCTTGTTTGCGCCATTGGCGGGTTCCACACCGCATTTTGCGTTGCCCAAAGGATCGATTGCCCGCGTCAATTCAACGACTGACGGCTGGTACCGGGTGCGCGTGGGTGACCGGGATGGCTGGATCCGACAATCGGCAGTTGCCGCAATTAACCCTTTGGAGTAGAAACAAACAAATGGACCCAACAATCCAACGAGACCTATGAGTATTCGGAACAAAGGATGGTTGGGGTGGGTGGCACTGCTGATTCTGGTGACCGGTGGCGTCGTGGCCTATATGTTGTCGCTGGAGCAAGCCAATCCCGAGATCCATTCGCAAATCGTGTTGACGATAGCGGTCTCCATCGCCGGGGCGGGTATCTGCCTGATCATTATGACGGCGGATTGGTGGATGCGTCATTAGACGATTGCGAAGGATATGGCGCGCTACATCCTGAGACGAATCCTGCAAATGATCCCGACGATTTTCGGGGTGATTGTCATCACGTTCATTCTCTTCAATCTCGTCGGTGGCTCGCCCGGCGCGATGACCCTTGGGCACCATGTATCGCCCCGATTGCTCGAGGAGTTTGATGAAGTGCGCGGCTTCAATAAGCCACTATTGATGGGCTTGTGGAGCGGAACCCGCGCCTTTGAAGATGCGGACTTCAGCCGCAGCGCCTCGCCCTGGCAAGGGAAGAAGGGCGTGCAGCGCCAGGCCGTTGATACCCGGTCGGGATGGGCGGTTTCCTTTGCGCCCGACGAGTCGCACCTGATCCCGCTGCGCTTTCCCTTGCATCCGGAAACGCGGTTTCGCTGGTCCTTTCGCTACCGATTGTCGGAGGGCGCTCACGCCTGGATATTCCCAGCCGACGCGGATGAGCTCGACAAGGACGCGGAGCCTTGGCGCGAAGGCACACCGTTTCCCGCCGCGCCGGACTGGCGTCAGTGGCGAACGATGATCGACACATCGGCGCAGCCGGATCAGCAACAGTGGATGCTGTATGTGACGGGCGGGACACTGGAAATCGATATCGTTCGCTTGCAGCGACGGGCAAATCACTGGTTCGATTCGCAATTCGTACATTACCTCGATCAAATCCGGCGATTCGATTTGGGCTATTCGTCACAAACCGATCAACCCATCGGCCAAATGATCCGGGCCGGGATCATCCCGTCGCTCACCCTGACCGTGCCGATTTTTGCGATTGGCCTCGTGCTCGCCATCTGCATCTCGCTGGTCTGCGCCTTCTTCCGGGATACGTGGTTGGATCGATTCTTCGTCGTCTTGAGCGTGGCGTTGATGAGTATCAACTACCTCGTCTGGATTATCGTTGGCCAGTACGTGTTGGCCTTTCAGTGGGGCTGGTTCCCTGTTTGGGGCTATGAATCCATGGCGTACCTGTTGTTGCCGATCTTGATCGGCGTGGTCAGCGGGTTGGGCACCGATGTCCGCTTTTATCGCACGGTGATGCTTGACGAAATGTACAAGGAATATGTGCGGACGGCGTTTGCCAAAGGCGTCTCCCGCAAAGGCGTCCTGTTCAAGCACGTGCTGAAAAATGCGCTGATCACGGTGGTGACGAACGTGGTGATTGCGATCCCGTTTCTGTACACCGGCAGCCTGTTGCTCGAAAGCTTCTTCGGCATTCCCGGTTTGGGGTACCTCGGCATCAACGCAATTAATTCGTCGGACGTCGACGTGATTCGGGCCATTGTGTTGATTGGGTCGGTCCTCTATGTCGTCGCCAATCTGTTTACCGATATCTGTTACGCATGGGTCGATCCCCGGGTGAAGCTGACATGAGCGCGACCACCGCAACAGCCCCGCAATCCGGACACTCCCTTTGGCAGGAGGCGCGCCGACGCCTGCGCCGAAACCGGTTGGCGATGGCGTGCCTGTGGATCATCGGCATCTACACGGCGCTGGCGCTCTATGGGGAGGGCGTCTACCGGTGGCATCAGTGGCGGGACGTTACCCCGTCGTATCAGCGCACGGATCTGGATAAACAATATTTGCAACCCAGCTACTTGCGCGCGCCCTTTGCCCGCGAACAAATGGATTGGGCCACGGGCGAGACCTACACCGTTTCCGGCTGGCAGCGTTGGGGCGCGGGCTGGACCCGCTTGGCCCAGCACCCGCTGGGCACCGATGGGTTGGGCCGCGACGTCTTTCAGCGGCTGGTGCAAGGCACCCGGATCGCGTACCAGGTCGGCATCATTACATCGTTGATCGCCATTCCGCTGGGCGTCCTGTTGGGCTGTTTGGCCGGCTATTTCGGCGGGCGCACGGACGACTTCATCGTCTGGCTCTACTCCACCTTTGCCGCCATACCCGGCCTCTTGTTCATCCTCGCCATCGCGATGGTGGTGGGGCAGGGGCTGTTGGGGGTCTACTTAGGCATTGGACTGACGATGTGGGTGGGGCTGTGCCGCCTCATCCGCGGTGAAGTGATCAAGCACCGCGACCGGCCCTACGTCGCCGCGGCCCGGGCGCTGGGACTTTCCCATGTCCGCATCATCTTCCGCCACATCCTGCCCAACGTCTTTCATGTCGTCATCGTCACCTTCACGCTGCGCTTCCCCGCCGCGATCGGCACGGAAGTCTTTCTCAGTTTCCTTGGCATCGGCGTTCAAGGCGAGCCGTCCTGGGGCATCATGATCAGCAACGCGCGCCTGCGGCTCTGGCACGGGGTCTGGTGGGAAATGGCATTTGTCACGGCTGCGATCTTCTTCATCGTGCTCGCCTTCAACCTGCTAGGCGACGCGCTCCGCGACGCCCTTGATCCCCGCTTGCGCACCGAGGGGGAGGGCGACCATGAATAAGGCCGCGTCGCCCTTGATCGAGGTACAGGATTTGCAGGTACACTTTGGGTCGCCCGCGCAGCCGGTCCGCGCCGTGGACGGCGTCAGTTTTCAGATCGCGCCCGGCGAAACGATCGCGTTGGTCGGGGAAAGTGGATGCGGAAAAAGCGTGACCGCCATGGCCCTGGCCCGCTTGGTGCCGGAACCGCCGGCGCGCTATGTCGGTGGACAAATCCTGTATCAGGGCCGTGACGTATTGCAACAGGACGAGGACGCGTTGCGGGCGATTCGTGGCAACGAGATCTCCTACATCTTTCAAGATCCCGGTTCCTCCTTGAACCCGGTTTTCCGGATCGGCTATCAAATCGCCGAGGCCATCGAATTGCATCGCAGCGATGTCCCCACCCGCCAGGAGGTGCTGGACCTGCTGCGCTGGGTCGGTATGCCCGACCCCGCCCGCGCCGCCCGCGCGTATCCGCACGAACTCAGTGGCGGCATGCAACAACGCGCCATGATCGCCATGGCCCTCGCCTGTCATCCGCGGCTGTTGGTGGCCGATGAACCGACCACGGCCCTCGACGTGACCATCCAAGCGCAGATGCTGGCGTTGCTGACGCGTTTGCAGGCGGAACTCGGTATGGCGATCCTGTTGATCACCCATAACCTCGGGTTGGTGGCCGGTATCGCCGAGCGCATGCACGTCATGTACGCCGGACAGTTTGTCGAGGCGGGGCCGACCGAGGCCGTCTTGCGCGCGCCGCGTCATCCGTACACGCGCGGCTTGCTGCATGCCGTACCCCGATTGGAAGGCACCCGCGAACGCTTGACCGGGATTGATGGCATGGTGCCGCACCCCGCACGGTTGCCCGGCGGATGCCGGTTCCATCCCCGTTGCCCCATGTGCCAGACCCGTTGCGAAGTCGAAGCGCCGTCGGCGGCGGAGGTGGACGACACCCGCTGGTCGCGCTGTCATTTTTGGTCTGAGGTGCCACCGCCATGAGTACCGCGTCCGATCGCGCCCCGTTGTTGTCCGTTGAAGCGCTTCGCGTCGGTTTCGGTCCGGCCCGGTCCCGGCTATGGGCGGTGGACGACGTGGACCTGACCATCCAGCCCGGTGAAAGCGTGGGGTTGGTCGGCGAAAGCGGCTGCGGCAAAACCACGCTGGGCCGTTCGATTATGCGCCTGGTGCCTGCGCAGGCGGGCCGCATACGTTTTGACGGGCAGGATGTGCGTGCCTTGAGCGGGGCCGCGTTGCGGGCGTATCGCAAACATGTGCAGATGGTGTTTCAGGATCCGTACGGATCGTTGAATGCCCGGATTCCCGTGGGACAGGCGATTGAAGAAGTGTTGCAGGTGCATCGCATAGGCACGCGCCAACAGCGGCAGGAACGGGTGGCCGACCTGTTTCAGGCGGTAGGACTGGATCCCGGCTATCGGCGTCGCTATCCGCATGAGTTCAGTGGCGGACAACGCCAGCGGATTGGTTTGGCCCGCGCCCTGGCCGTCGCCCCGCAACTCGTGATTGCCGATGAACCTGTCTCTGCCTTGGACGTATCTGTGCAAGTCCAGATCCTTAATCTGATGAAGGATTTGCAGCGGCAAATGAAGCTCGCGTACCTGTTTGTCGCTCATGATCTCGCCGTGGTGCGTTACCTGTGCGACCGGATTTATGTCATGTATCTGGGCAAGATCGTCGAATCCGGTCCACCCGATCTGCTGTTTTCTGCGCCACGGCATCCCTACACACAGGCGTTGTTGGCGGCTGTGCCGGATGTCGACAAAGGTTTGCGGCAAAAGCGTTCTGCATCGACGGAGCCCGCATTGAAAGGGGACGTGGGTGGCCGTGAACCGCCCATCGGCGGTTGCCGGTTTGAGCCGCGCTGTCCATTGGCCCAGGCCCGATGCCGGTCGGAAGCGCCGGTCTTGGAGGAACACGAGGCCGGTCATCACGCCGCCTGCCACTTTGCCCGGTCTTGATTGGTGCCCCATATTCGGTGCCCGGTTTCTTTTGTAGGGCTGGCACTCCTGTCGCGCCGTAGGCCTTGCGGATGCGCCAGGCCCTGAAAGTGACCCGATTCCGGTCCGAACATGAGCCCGTGCTTCCTCCGCGGCGTCGCAGCGCTCCGCCCTCCATCCAGAAATACCGCGCATGCTGATCCGAGGGTGCGTTCGCTGCAAATGCACGCGTCTGGCCATCATCCAAAGCGCCGCCCAGCGGCGCACTCCAAGGACGGTGCATACGCTCCTTTTGGACTGCGGCGCTGCGCGCCGCTTTGGACTTCCCTGCACACTCCCAATCTTCTCGCTCCCACCACCCCGGGAACGCCGAGCCCCAGCTCGGCTCTGGGGGTTGCACAATAGTTTCTCTGTCCCTGCCGCTTCTAATTGGCCCCATTCTATTCTCTCGCCAAGTCGCCACGACCTCTTCGACTATACCCAAATCCGGGGACTGACGCCTGTTGCCTACCCACGCCCACGCTGATT
>SKLK01000039.1 GCA_007123265.1 Kiritimatiellia bacterium | reverse complement strand
CCGCCCGCCCAAAGGCAAAGGCGACGTCGACTCGGAAGTCGGCGGTCAAGAGCGCTACAAAGCCGTTGCCGGTACCGGCGATTGAGCGTAAGCCGCTGTTGGAAGGGCCCGCTGCGGTCAAGTCGGGCGCGAAGCGTGGCAAGGTGAAGAAATTGACGGCGCGGGAGTTGAAAAAATATCGGCAGGCTTTGTTGAATCTGCGCGATCAAGTCGTGGACGGGATCGCCTTTTTGGCCGGGGACAACCTGAACCGGTCCCAACGCGATGCATCGGGCGATTTGTCGGGCTACAGCTTGCACATGGCGGATCAAGGCACGGACAATTACGATCGTGAGTTTGCGCTAAACCTGGTCAGCTCGGAACAGGACATCCTATACGAAATCGATGAAGCGATTCGCCGGGTGGACAAGGGCACGTACGGGATCTGCGAGTTGACGGGTGAGCCCATCGAGCGGGCCCGTCTGGACGTGTTGCCCTACGCCCGAAACAGTGTGGCCGCCCAGTCCGAGCTGGAGAAAGGCAAGAAGCGGTATCGTCCCTTTGGCCCGACGTTGGTGCATTAGGCATTGACGACGGGGTGACGGGATGATTCCTGGCTACTCATGTTTCCCCTTCTCATCACCATTGCGATCACCGCGCTTGATCAGGCCACAAAACTGTGGGTGCGGGCCGATTTCCGCTTGTACGAGTCGCGGGAGCTGATCCCCGGCTTCTTTAACTTGACCTACGTGCGCAATCCGGGCGCGGCCTGGGGAATCCTCGGCGGGCAAACGACGTTTCTGACGCTGCTGTCCCTGGTCATGCTGATCGTGATCTTCGTGTTCCGGCGTTCGTTCCTTAACGATACCTGGGATCATCGACTGGCGCTGGGCTGTATGGGCGGCGGGATCCTTGGAAATTTGATGGATCGGGTTCGCTGGGGCTATGTCGTGGACTTCCTCGATTTTCATATCGCGGGCTATCACTGGCCGGTTTTTAATGTGGCGGATACCGCCATTTGCATCGGGGTCGGCATCTATATCCTGTCTTCGTTCTGGTCGAAATCGCACCCGCTCTCCAAATCGCCGGTGGCGGCCGAGGTGGAATGACGCAACCGACGTTGAAGTCCGTATTCGTGCTGACAGGCGCCACGGCGACAGGCAAGACAGCAGTGGCACATATTCTCGCCGCCCAAATGGACGCGGCATTACTCTCCGCCGATGCGATGCTGGTCTATCAGGGGCTGGATCTGGGCACGGCCAAACCGCCCGCAGCCGAGCGGGCTCGATTCCGCTATGGCGGCATTGACGAGGTCTCCCCGGATCAGGGGTTCAGCGTCGGCGCCTACCGCGACTGCGCCCTCGCCTTTCTTGAATCCGTGCCGGCCGAACAACCGGTCATCCTGGTGGGCGGCACCGGCTTGTATATCAAGGCCCTGCTCTACGGGCTCGATGCCATGCCGCCCACGGATCCGGCGTTACGCGCCGAAATCGAGGCGTTGTACGCTGCGGAAGGATTGGCCGCGCTGCAAGCCGCCTGCCGCGCCTGCGACCCGGCCCGCTACGCGGCCCTGAAAGATGTCCATAACCCCCGCCGCGTGATGCGGGCGTTGGAGTTGGCCCGTATGGGCGTGCCCCTGCAAGCCGTCTGGACGGAACCGACCGCTCAGGTACCCCGATTTCCCGGATTGACGCTCGACCGGACGACGCTGCTGCAGCGGATTCAAACGCGGGTGGAAACGATGTATGCCCAAGGCCTGCTTGACGAGGTCGCCGCCCTCCAGCGCCAATGGCCGGAATGGTCCGGCACCGCCGCGCAGGCGATTGGTTATCGCGAAGCCCGCGCTGTGTTGGAAGGTGCCACGGACCCGACCACGGCCCGGGCGGAAACCGTGCGTCGCACCCGCCAATATGCCCGGCGCCAGGAAACCTGGTTGCGCAATCAATTTGATGTAGATTGGATAGATGTCGACGCTTATGACCCTGAACAAACAGCCGCGCTGGTGAGCGCAAGTTGGAAACGCTATGGACCTTGCCCAATCACCAGCTAATCCCAAACAGGAAACGGTGCTCCTCATCGGCGTCCAGCAGCGGGGCGACGCGCCCAGGGACGTGGAAGATACCTTGGAGGAGCTGGCTCAGTTGACCGATACCGCCGGTGGCTGTGTCGTCGGCCATTTCATTTGTCGCCAGGACAAACCCCATCCCGGGCATTACATTGGCTCGGGCAAATTGGAGGAGGTAGCGGATTGGATCGACCTGCACCGTCCGTCCACGGTGATTTTCGACGATGAATTGTCGCCCGCCCAAGGCCGCAATTTGGAGAAGCGGTTAAAACTGAAAGTGATTGATCGCACTCAAATGATCCTCGACATCTTTGCCCAGCACGCCCGCACGAAGGAGGGCTGCCTGCAAATTGAACTCGCGCAATTGGGCTACTTGTTGCCGAGGCTGCGGCGGATGTGGACCCACTTGGAACGGCAAAAGGGCGGTATCGGCATGCACGGCCCGGGCGAGTCCCAGTTGGAAACCGATCGCCGCCGGATTCAGGAACGGATGGCCCGGATCCGCAAGGATTTGGAACAGGTACAGCGCCATCGCCAGGAACTCCGCCGTGGCCGACGCCGGCACGGCTGGGCACTGGCCTCGTTGGTGGGCTATACCAACGCCGGCAAGTCGACATTGTTGAATGCCCTAACCGATGCCCAGGTCAAGGCCTATGACCAGCTCTTTGCGACGCTGGATCCGACAACGCGGCAGGTGGAGCTGCCGAACAATCAATCGATGTTGCTGACCGACACCGTCGGCTTCATTCGCAAGTTGCCGCATGGCTTGGTCGAATCGTTCAAGGCCACTCTGGAGGAGGTGGTGGAGGCCGACCTTTTGATCCATGTCATCGATGCGTCCCATCCGCAGGTTGAAAAGCAGATTGACGCAGTGCGGGCGGTGCTGGACGAGATTGGCGCCGGTGACAAACCGATGCTGCACGTCCTCAACAAGATCGACCGGGACGACGGTGCCGCTGCCGCGCCGGGCCTGGCCCGCGCCCTCGGCGATGCGGTGTCTGTGTCCGCGCAGTCGGGCCAGGGCTTGGACGATTTGCTGGCAGAACTATGCGACCGATTACGCGACCGCAACATTCGCATGGCGCTAAGAATTCCGCTGGCGGAAGGGAAAAAGATTGCGGCTTTGCGCGCAGTGGCCAATATTCTTTCTGAGCGGTATGATCAGGGCATCGCCGAAATCGATGCCGATGTGCCGGTACGCTGGGCCGCGACGTATGAGCCGTTCAGCAAGGCCACCGACAACACCTGATCCGGAACCGCCCATGGGCCGGGCAGTCACATAGACCTTACTTATGAGCCGGATGCGAGAAGACCAGAACGGGGACACACGGTATCGTGTGTTGTCGCGCCCCATGCGCGAGCTGCCCGACAAACTTCGTCCGCGCGAACAATTCGAGCGGCTCGGCGCGGAGCATGTCCCGGACGCTACGTTGCTGGCCTTGATCTTGCGCACGGGATTGCCCGGCATGAATGTCGCCGATCTCGCCGAATCGATCCTGCAAGAGTATGGCACATTGACCGTGTTGGCGCAGCGGTCGGTGGGTGAACTGGTGCAAATCGAAGGCATTGGCCCGGTCAAAGCCCAAATGCTGAAAGCCGCGCTGGAATTGGGCCGACGGCTGTCGCTGGAATCGATTCCCGAGGAGCACAAGGTCGTTTCGCCGGAGGATGTGATTCTGGTGCTGCGTGAACGGGCGCGGTTGGCGGAGGAGGAGGTGTTCTGGGCCCTGCTTTTGGATACCAAGAACCGGTTGACACGACCGCCCATCGTGATCTCACAGGGCACCTTGAACGCCAGCCTCGCCCATCCGCGGGAAGTGTTCCGCGAGGCCATTCGCTCGGCCTGTGCCTCGCTGGTGCTGGCGCACAATCATCCGTCCGGCGATCCGACACCGTCGGCGGAGGACGTGCGGGTGACCCGGCAATTGGTCGAGTCGGGCCGTCTGGTCGACATTCATGTCCTGGACCATATCATCATCGGTCGCCGCCAATCGGACGACCGCCTCGACTATGTTAGCTTGCGCGAAACGGGCATGGTCGAATTTTAGTCACACAAAGGAGTTCCACATGTCTGCCATTCATCCCACTGCATTTGTTGATCCCGCCGCCGAACTGGGTCGGGACGTAACCATTGAGCCGTATGCCGTTGTGGAAGCCCACACGGTGGTCGGCGACGGGGCCCGGATCGGTCCCCACGCCGTGGTGCATGCCCACGCAACCGTGGGCCCGCGTACCCACCTGCACGCCCACGCTATCGTGGGCGGTTGGCCCCAGGATCTGGCGTTTGATCCCGCTACGGTCAGTACCGTGGTGATTGGCGCCGATTGCGTATTGCGCGAGGGCGTCACGGTCCATCGCGGCACCAAATCCGACAGCGTCACCCGGCTGGGCGATCGCTGTTTTCTGATGGCCAACAGCCATGTGGCCCATAATTGTACGCTGGGCAATCAGGTGATCATGGCCAATGGCGCCTTGCTGGGCGGCTATGTGGAGGTGCAGGACCAGGTTTTTATCAGCGGCAATTGCGTAGTGCACCAGTTTTGCCGGATTGGGCGGTTGGCGATGATGTCCGGCTTGTCCGCCGTGTCCAAGGACGTGCCCCCCTTCTGCGTCGTCGAGAATTCAAGTACGAACACCGTGGCCGGATTAAACGTGGTCGGTATGCGTCGGGGCGGCATCTCCGCCGAGGAGCGGTTGGCGATTAAACGCGTCTACGGGGTCGTCTATCATCAGGACCTGAACACGGAACAGGCCCTGCAACAACTGGCCAAGGATCCGCCGCAAGGACCTGCGGCGGAGATGGTAGCGTTCATCCAAGCCTCGCAACGCGGGATTTGTCGTCACCGCTAAGGGCCGGGACCCGGCTTCACCATGAAGCTCCACCGTCATGCAGGTCCAGTTCTTCGTCGGCACCTGCTTTGGATGCTCTGGCTCGGTATCGGGCTTGTCCTCGCCACCCCTGTGCTGGCGGCGGAGTACCCGTACCGCGTCCGCATTCGCGGCATTGACGACCGCAATCTGCTTAACGATCTACGCAGCGTCTCCAACATGATCGAGCTGCGGAAACGCCCCCCCGCATCACTTCGTCAATTGGAACGGCGGGCCCATAACGATCGCGACCGTTTTTTGCGCGTGCTGCGCGCCTACGGCTATTACGACGCCAGCATCGACATCCGGATACGTGAAGACCGAAGTCCGGTGCGCGTTCGGTTTGG
>SKLK01000059.1 GCA_007123265.1 Kiritimatiellia bacterium | reverse complement strand
GGCGCGGCGCAAGCGCCAGCCCTACCATTGAAACCGGATGTAGAATGTTGCCAAAGATAAGGAAAGTGGATCCGGTCGTCCTGCCCAAAATAGGGGACGTCCTTTTCCGAATACAGCAACTGTGCTAAGTTCCCGCTCATGCGACGTTTTTCTACTATGCAGCGGCCTTGGCTGGTGATTGCAGCGATAAGTTCGGTGCTTTATGCGATCGTGCGCGGATCGGTGGCTTATCTGTTTGCTCAGTCCATTCTGTTCGTGCCTTTGCCGGGCGCGCATGACCGTACACTCTATCATGAGGCCGCAATCGCCGTGGCAAATGGGCAACTCTGGCCGGAAACCGCCTTTGCCTTTCTGCCCCTGTACCCTTGGCTCTTAGGCCTGGCCTATATGGTCTTTGGGACTTCGTTACTGATCCCGCTCGTGTTGGGCATGCTGATGGATTGGAGCACCTTGATGTTGATTATCCTGGTGGCACGGCGTTTGGGGGCACCGCCCTGGAGCACGCTGATCGTCGCAGTGCTATTCATCTGTTACCCGGTGGCCGTGGTGTATGCGCCGCTGACGATGCCGAATTCCTTGAATATGCTGCTGGTCACCGGCTGGACGTGGTGGGCGGTACGCATGAATCCCGTGAAAGGACGAGATTGGTTAATCCTCGGGGGCTCTGCCGGCGTCATCGCGTTGGGATTTGCGGGTGCCCTCTTGCTGATGCTTGTCGTCGGCACGGTGATCGCGTGGTCGCAACGACAGGAAAAGAAAGCGTGGTTTGGTTGGGCCATGGCATGGCTGGCCTTTGCGATCCCTTTGGCCCCGGTCAGTTGGCACAATACGCGGGCGGAAGGGGCCTTCGTCTTGCTCACCACGCACGGTGGCTTTAACTTTTATATGGGCAACCACGAGCGCGCGACCGGACATCCCGTGCGCGTGCGCGATTTTCGCATGACCGCGCAAGCCATGTTGGCCGACGCGCATGCGGCCGCTGAAGCGGCCAAAGGGCGAAGCTTGTCCGGAGCGGAAAGTTCGTCCTGGTGGATGCAGCAAGGACGGGATTTCTGGCGCACCGAGCCGTGGTCGGCCATCGCCTTGACCGGTCGTAAAATCATGCTCTTTTGGCATTGGCGGGATGTCGATGACATGCGCATGGCTGAACAGTTACGGATCGTCGAACCACGCTTACACTGGTTGATTTGGCCGGGATTCGCCTTGATCGCCATCGGTGGGGTGGTGGGGTTGATTAGTCTGCGGGGAGGCGGCATTCCCGGCGTGGTCGTGCTGACGGGAATGGTTTCCTTGGTGATGTTCTTCATTACGGCCCGGTACCGATTGACCTTTGTGCCCCTGATGTTGGCCTTAGCCGCAGCCGGTACAGTTCAATGGCCGGTATGGTGGAAACGTCGGTCCTGGCGGGCCTGGGCGCCGTTGCCCCTGATCCTCTTAATTCTCTGGCCATTAGATCTGCGCGACTTGCGGCCTTTCGATTATCACAATGTCGCGGTTCAAGTGCTGGCGGAGGGACAAGCGGCCTGGGGCTTACACTTGGTTGAGCAAGGTCTGGAAATTGATCCGCAGTCGCTTGAACTCCACCACGCGCGGGGGCACGCCTTGGCGTTGATGGAACGGCATGAGGAGGCCGCCGAAAGTTTTGCGTTTGTTTTGCAACGGAACCCACGCAACGCATCGGCGGCGTTTAACCTGGGACTCGTATTGGCGCGGGCCGGCCAGTTTTGCGAAGCCCTCGAAGCCTTGGCTTTCGGATTGCAACATACGCCGAACGATGCCCGCTTGAACCAGTTGTATGGCGATTTGAGTCCGTGGTGCGATGCCCGTGATTAAGCCCAAACCGGGAATCGTTCACTACACGCTGCAGGCGTCGCTTACGAGGCAGTCTTGACCAGTTCGTATCCTGTCTTGGCGTCCCGGATGCTCCATCCCGCCGCCTCGACCTGCTGTCGTAAGGCGTCGGCTTGGGCGAAGTCGCGCGCTTGTTTCGCATCCCAGCGGGCGGCGGCCCACGCTTGCACCTCCGTAGGGGCCTCGACCGCCGGCTCGGCATCAAGGCGAAAACCGAACAGCGTCAGCGTGCGGTCAAAGGCGCTCAGCCATTCACCGGCTTGAGCCGCAGAAACGGACTCACTTTTCAGGGCGCGTTCCAGTTCATGAACGACGGTGAACCATTTGCCCAGCGCATCCGGCGTATTCAGGTTTTGGGCAAGCGCCTCGTATACCGGAGTAAAGGGGCCCCAGTCCGATGCCGATGGGGCAACGGACGGCTCGCCCGCGCGTTGCTGCAGGGCTGTGTGCAAGTGCTGCAGGCGGCGCAAAGCACTTTGGGCTGCGTTTAAGGAGTCCCACGTGAAATTGAGTGGTTGCCGGTATTGTCCTGCGATCAATACATAGCGGAGGGTCATGGGCGAGTAGCCCCGATCGATCACGTCGGCCAGCGTGTAAAGGTTTCCTTCACTCTTGGACATCTTGTGTCCATCGACCAGCAGGTGCGTGGAGTGAAACCAGAGCCGGGCGAAGGGTTTGCCGGTTGCTGCTTCGCTTTGCGCAATTTCATTTTCATGATGGGGAAACAACAGGTCCACCCCGCCACTATGCAGATCAAAGGTCTCGCCTAAATAGGCCATGCTCATAGCGCTGCATTCCAGATGCCAGCCGGGGCGACCCGGCCCCCAAGGACTGGGCCACGCATTAGGACCGTCTTCCGGCTTTTGCGCTTTCCATAACGCGAAATCGGCTGCGGAATCCCGCTCGTATTCGTCGTCGCTTTGGGTGCCACAGCCGCAAGCGGTCGTGATTTCCCGGTCTTGAAGGCGCGACAACCGACCGTAGTGGGCAAACGACGATACCCGATAATAGACCGAGCCGTCATCCGCAACATAGGCATGGTCTTTCGCAATTAATTTCTCAATCAATTCGATCTGCAACGGAATATGATCAACGGCACCAGGCTCCACATGGGGGGGGAGCAAATTCAGTGCCTCGCAATCCGCGTGAAAGCGATCGGTCCAATATCGCGTGAACGATTCCAGCGACTTCCCTTCCGCCTGTGATTGACGAATGGTTTTGTCATCCACATCGGTGATGTTGCGAACATGTCGCGTCTGCAGGCCGGATGCCTCAATCACGCGGCGCAGCAAGTCTTGAATGATAAAGGTGCGGAAGTTCCCGATATGAGCAGGCCCGTAAACGGTAGGCCCGCAACAATAGATGCCTACGGTTCGCCCGTCTGCAGCCGTGACAGGCTGCACCGAGCGGGTCATGGAGTCAAAGATAGTCGGATGTGTCATGCGCCAGAGCTTAACAGATCAAGCTCTTGAAATCAGCAAATTCTGCACGGAACCCGCCGGGTACGCCCTTAGCAATCACCGAAACGGCGTCATGGGAATGCAAGGACTCTAAATGCGCGCAAGCCACTTCGAAATCCCGAATCCTTGCGTCGCCGTTCATTTGTTCGTAAAGAAGGCGAGCCGCGTCCTCAACAAACTTGATCGTGGCCCCGTTCATTTCGGCAAACGCCTGCTCATCCTCACGTTTGACCATGACTTGAGTCTCCGTTTGCAAGGCGTTCAGACAATGCATATGCACATCTTCGATGGTCAGTTCATGTCCGGGCGCCACCTCGACATTCACCCGCGCTTTGCTGCGTTGTGAGTGCGGAATGGAATAGATGTTGCGCACATCCCGGGCGTGTTCGGACAATTCGGCGGAGCAGGGGCAGGCCGACGAATAAACGAAATCAAAGGTCAAGAAGGTACGGACATTATCTTGCGCATCGATCTTGCCTTCAAATGTGACTTGGTAATATTGATACCCAAAAAGCTCGCTGCGCAGGCTCTTTTGCAAGAGCGGATAGGAAAATTGCAAACAAATGCGTGCCGCTGCGCTGCCAACATCGACTTTATAGGCTCGCAGTATTCGCTCGAGGGTGCCCAGCGTAAATACGTCATCCTGAAACTCATAAAAGCAGCGCATGATGCGCGACATATTGATACCCTTGAGATTGGGCTCGAGCGATACGCTTCCGGTTACGCTAGTCTCCAAAGTGATCGAATCACCCGTATTCGTCCGGTACTTGAGAGGCAGTTTAAAGTTGGAGATGCCCACTTGTTGAATGGCCACATTTGCGCCCTGAACCGCCCGCGCCGCATTTTGCATGTCCGGCAAGGACTCACGATAGGCGGGAGTAACTTTAAAATCCCGCTCGTAATTTTGTTTTAAGGGCGAGCGGGCGGCGCCATCAGTTTGATGGAGGTATAATTTGCTATCCAATTGTGTGGTCATATAGAATCCCCTTTATGCAACGGGGGGTATGTCGTCGCCGAGTTAAAGTCCTTACATGGGAATAAAGCCTCTTCCCAGTTCTCATATCCTTGGTGTTGACGTATAAGGATACCTGATTCTAATCATGAGGCAATCGATATTCACTAAAATGTGAGCATTTTAATGATATGGGTTGAATCGGTGAACGACAGACAATCGGTATTGAGCGGGAGAAAGAATGAACACAAACGACTGCATTTCGTCGAACAAATCATGAACCGGGCATATTCATCTAAAGTCAGTAGAAGCGGCTTGGCCTTTGTCGCAGCAGGGTTGTGGCTAACATACATTCAACCTGCATGTGCTGCCGCTGACACGGGGCCGGTCCGTTCAGAACATGTTGAGGTGGAATTGCTAAGCGAAGTGACCGGGATTGAGCCCGGTCAAACGTTCTGGGTCGGTTTGAGAATGACCCATGACCCGCACTGGCATTCGTATTGGCGCAATCCTGCTGATTCGGGACTTGAAACGCAGTTACACTGGCAGTTACCGAAGGGTTTCTCCGCCGGGGAGATTAAATGGCCCTATCCTGAGCGAATTGAAATGGGGCCACTGGCGACCTTTGGTTTCGAACGGGAAATACTGCTGATGGTACCCATCACCGCCCCGGCTCAACTCGAACTCGACGAGCTGATACCCTTAAGGGTGCAGGCGGATTGGTTGGAATGCAAAGAAATCTGTTTGCCGGGTGACGCAAATCTTATCTTGAATCTGCCTGTGGTTGATCACGCAGCGCCCAATCCGGAGCATCAGTCGCGTTTCGATCAGGCACGGCGGGAGTGGCCGGTGGAGCAAGATGCGTGGACCTTTGAGGCCACCAAGTCCGATCGCGACATTCGACTGGTCATTCATCGTCCGGAAGATGCGGATAGTTGGCCAAACGCCATTCGTTTTTTTGCGCAAGACCCTGAGCTGGTCGAGTACATGCCCGATCC
>SKLK01000090.1 GCA_007123265.1 Kiritimatiellia bacterium | reverse complement strand
CCGGGACAACCCACGCCAATGCCGCCGAGTTCGGCCGGTGTTATAGCGGCTTGTTGAACGGCGGATTCGATGGTCTTGATGATTCGAACCAGGCCGGATTCCATGCCGAGGTTGCCGCGTGTCTTCTTCCGCTCGAACGCGACCTTCTGAAAGCGGGCGTCAAACACGGTCGCCATCATCTTCGTGCCGCCCAAATCAAACCCAACCCAATACTTCTGCTCACTCATCGATCACACCTCTTTTTGACCTTGAAACCGCATTAGGAATAACGCGTCCGTCGGCGCTTGGCGACATTAATCAAGTGCGAGCGGCCAGCCGTTGACGACGGGCAGGATCGCCGGGGACAGGTACGGCAGCGATCAATTGCCGGGTGTAGGGATGTTGCGGGGCGCCAATGACCTCGTTGGGATGGCCTTCCTCGACAAAGCGCCCGTGTCGCATTACAGCGACATGATCCGCTATGCGCTTAATCACGCTTAGATCATGGGAAATGAACAGGTAGGATAAGTTATATTTATCTTTCAGCGCCATCAGTAGATCAATGATTTGGGCTTGAACGGTTACGTCCAGTGCGCTGACTGCCTCGTCACAGACGATGAAATCCGGTTGCACGGCCATGGCGCGGGCGACGCAGATGCGTTGCCGTTGCCCTCCCGAAAATTCGTGTGGATAGCGGTTCATCATGTCGGCGGCCAGGCCGACTTCTTCCAGCCAATGCGCCGCCAGCTCTTCCGTTTCGCCCTGCAATAATCCGTGCAATGCGGGACCTTCGGTGAGCAGGTCACAAATATTGAGCCGAGGATTCAGCGAGGAAAACGGGTCTTGAAAGATCATTTGTAGGTGGCGGCGATACGGATACATGGCCCGCGAAGAGTTGGGGTTCAGCGGTTGCCCGCGATAGTGCAGCACCCCGCTGCGCATCGGGTCCAAACCCAAGATCGTGCGGCCCAAGGTGGTCTTGCCACTACCCGATTCGCCCACCAAGCCGAAGACTTGGCCGGGTGGAATGGTCAAGGACACGCCGTCCACGGCTTTGATGTAGCCGGTCGTGCGCGCAAAGATGCCCCGTCGCACAGGAAACCACGTACAAACATCGCGAGCCGCGAGCAGCGGCACGTCGGCCTGTTCGGTGGCGGGGGGGCGACTGGGATCGGTCAGGCGCGGCACGGCGTCGAGCAGTTTCCGGGTGTACGGAATCTCTGGGCGGTTGAAGATCGTTTCGGCCGTTCCCGATTCCACAATCCGCGCGTCCTTCATCACCAGGACTCGGTCACACAACTCCCAAATCACGCCCATATCGTGCGTGATAAAGAGCAGGGCCGTGTCGCGCCGTTTCATTTGCAGGATCAGCTCAAAAATTTGTTTTTGAATCGTCACATCCAGCGCGGTGGTGGGCTCGTCCGCGATTATCAGTTTCGGATTCAGCATCAGTGTCATCGCGATCATGACGCGTTGTCGCATGCCGCCGGAGAACTGGTGCGGATAGGCCCGAGCCCGTTCCTCTGCATCGGCAATGCCCACCCGTTCCAGCCATTCAATGGCATGGGTCCACGCCTTGGCATGGGGCAGGCGCGGGTCGTGTAGCTGCTGCGCTTCCACCAATTGTCGCCCGACGGGGTGCAAGGGACTGAGCGCGGTCATGGGCTCCTGGAAAATGACACCGATTTCCCGACCGCGAATGGAACGCAGCGCCTCCGTGGGCAGACGGGCCAGATCCCGTCCCTCAAAAAGGATGTGCCCGGATTGAATCTGGCCGGGCGGACTGGGAACGAGACGCAAGAGGCTCATGCCGGTGACCGTCTTGCCGCTACCGGATTCGCCGACCAAGCCCAGTATCTCTCCCTTATGCACGTCGAACGATATCTGGTCGACCGCGCGCACGACGCCATCGTCCGTGCGGAATGAGATGGAAAGATCACGCACGGACAGCAGCGGGGGCGGCGACGCGGTGGGTGGACTGGGTTGAATCATATGGTGCGCATCCGTATTTATTCCCATTTGCTTTCCCCGCGCGGGTCAAAGGCCGCGCGCACCCCTTCACCGACGAAAACGCCGAGGAGGATGACGATGAATAGAGCCACCGAAGGCGACAACACCAGCCACCACGCAAACCGGAACTCCTGCGCTTGGGCCAGCAACGCGCCCCAGCTCGGCGTGGTGGGCGGCAAGCCGAAGCCCAGATAATCCAATGCCGCCAGTGAACCAATCGCGCCGACCAAGGAAAAGGGGAAGAAGGTGATTACCGGAACCAGCGCATTGGGCAAAATATGCCGGAATATGATCGATCGCTTTTTGAGCCCCATCACGCGTGCGGCTTCGACAAAAGGTTGTTTCCTTAACTTCAGGAATTCCGCACGGATGTAATAGGAAATACCGATCCAGTTAAATATCCCGTAACAGATAAGCAAAAGCATGAAGCTGCGACCGTAAACGGAGCCCAGCAGGATGATGATGTAGAGGAAGGGCAGGGCGGACCAGATTTCAATTAACCGCTGCCCAGCGATATCCACGAAGCCGCCCAGGTATCCTTGTATCGCGCCGATCACAATCCCTACCGCAAGCGTGACGATGACAAGGAGCAGACCAAAAGACATGGAGGTTCGTAAGGCGTAGATAATCTGCGCGAGCACGTCGCGGCCCGAGCTGTCAAGACCGAGCGGGTGCGCCCGGGTGGGGCGGAACGGATAGGTCACCGTTTCCTTGTCGTACCGGACACGCAATTGGCCGGCGGGGGTGTCGACCATCCGGTCAGATACGGGTTGCTCGAAACGCCGGAAGATATCGTCCTGCAATTGGGCGACCTGCTCAGCCGTTAACGGGAAACGCGCATCCCTAAGAAGCTGCGCACCGGGGTCGTCGTCGCGTCCAACCCGAAACGCGAGCTCCGGGTCATCAGGGGACGCGCGTTCTTGCAACGTAATGCGCAGAAACCGGGGCGGGCGGGGGGCGGGTTCCCAGGCCGACAAGACCAATTCCCGGTCGATGACGGCTGCGGGATCGGGCCACGGAGCGACAAAGCGTGGAGCGGCCCGGTTGGCGAAGCGGGCTTCAATGGCGGCCTCGAGATCCGGCGACACGTCAATTAAATCGACAAGCTGAAAAGCGCGCAGGGCGGCATCGTTCGGGGCATCGAAAAAACCGGCGCTGTTCAGTGCCCGCAAGATGCGGCCTTCCGCGTTAAAGTCGATCGAGCCTATACGCGGCTCAAGCTGAATATGGACCCGGATTTCGTCCGGGATTTCAATGGCCGAGGGCGGGATAATTTCATGCGGACTGTAGGGGATCGGCGGGAAGATCATGAAGTTGTCAGGTTGTTCGGCAAAGACGGGATGCGTTCGCAAGGTCTTGTAATGCGGACGGGTATCGCGCCCGCCCTCGATAAAGGTGCTCTCGGGCTGAAAGCGAAGGATGGGCATGTACAAGCGCCCTTCGTGACGAATCACGAGCGGGATATCGTTGCTGATCAGGTTGGCAAACAAACTCAGTCCGTACAAGCCAACCAGAATCCAGAGCGACCACCACGCGCGCCGGAGTTGTCTGAAGCGTTGGATTCGCTTCCGCGTAATCGGATTGAGGCGCCCGCGTATCATCAGCGGTCTCCCGAAAAATTGATGCGTGGATCGATCAGCACGTAACAGAAATCGGAGAGTATCTGGCCGATCAACGCCAGCAACGAAGTGATACTGACAATCCCCATGAACACCATGTAATCGCGGGTGACCACGGCTTCGAGGCTGAGCAAGCCCATGCCGGGGATATTGAAAACCTTTTCAATCAGGACCGAGCCCGCGAACATCACCGTCAAAATGCCACCAAACCCCGTGGCGATCGGGATCAACGCGTTGCGGAAGGCGTGTCCCCAGATGGCGCGTTTCAGTGAGCCGCCTTTGGCCAGTACCGTGCGCACATAGTCCTGACCGATCTGTTCCAGCAACGCATTTTTCATCAGCAAGGTCAGCACCGCAAAATTCCCGATCACATAGCAGAGGACCGGCAGGAACATGTGCATGAATTGATCGTGGACCTTGCCCCACAAGGTGAGTTCATCCCATCCGTCCGAGCGGAATCCGCCCAAGGGAAAGATATCCCAGAAATGGTCCACCGTGCCCGAGAACAGCATCCGCAGCAGCATGCCGAAGGCAAACGCCGGGATCGCGTAGCCCACGAATACGATGACGCTGGAAATCATATCGAAGCGCTGGCCGTTGCGCAGCGCCTTGGCAATGCCTAGCGGGATGCAGACCAGATAGGAGAGGATGAAGCCGGTGATCCCGAAGGTGAGGGAAACGGGAAATCGCTCGCGGATAAGTTCCCACACGGTCTTGTTGGTGAAGCGGTAGGAATAGACGGTCATCCCCATCCGGTCCTGCCACAGCCATTTCCAGTAGCGTTCCCAAATGGGCCGGTCAAAACCAAAATGAGCTTCGATGAAGCGGCGCTGTTCTTCGCTGATGGCTTCCGAGGGCAGCGACGATGTGCCCGCGCCCACGGACGCGGCCCGCATTTCCAAAATGTATTGCTCAACCGGACCACCCGGCACAAACTGGGTGATCAGGAAACAACTGATGGTGATGCCAATGAAGGTCGGAATGACCAAGAGCAAGCGGCGCGCAAAATATTCCAGACGTTCCATGTGATCAGTATGTGGGCCGCCTCATCAGGGTACGGGGTGTTAATCCAGCGGAGGCCGCCAGGCATCCATTTCAAAGCTTTCATCGAAGCGAACCACGGCGGGGCGGGGAGGCAATGACGTACCTTCCTTCTGCGCATGGCGCAGATCGGCTTCGGCAAACGAATCGAGCCACCACAAGTACCGGGCGCTGTCTTCCCGGCCGAATTTGCCCAGCACATGGTCCGGCATGCCGAACCGATTCCAGTATAGGATGCGAGTGTAATCAAGATTCCAAAGCAGAATGTAGGGTACCTCCTCAACGAGTTTCTGATCGATTTGGCGGACCAGCGCATGGCGCTTGTCGACATCGAAGATTTCGCGCTGTTTTTCGATTAGTCGATCCACTGCGTCGTCCCGGAATCCGGTAATGTTGTTACCGCCTGTTCGCTCTGCTTCGCGCGAATGCCATTGCCCCTCGGGATCCTTAAATAGACCGGCGCCCCAAGCGGCCCAGGTCATGTCAAAGTTGAACTCGTTCATGTCCTGCTGCCACGCCGCCCAGTCTTTGCGTTCGATTTGCAGGTGGATGCCGACATCACGCAGGTCTTCGCGGTAGATGTTCAGAAACTTATCGGCGTCACCGCTGTTGGTTAAGAACGTGAT
>SKLK01000046.1 GCA_007123265.1 Kiritimatiellia bacterium | reverse complement strand
GCGGATGAGGCCGGTCCCTGGGCCCGATTGGCGCGCACAGCCTTGGCGCGGGAAGATTACGCGTCGGCGGAAAGCCATCTCATCCGCGCGCACGTGTTGGGTGGCGGAGAGGATGTCGAGCGGGCGTTGCAGCAAGTTCGACGATTGCGAGCATTGCAGGATCGGGATCGCTAGTTGGTCAAGAATCCCCGCCTTTACTGGTGGGGCAACCCGCGGCGTTCGGCTTTCGTTCGAAGTATGCTAAACCAGAACGGGTATTTGTACCATGCGCTGGTACTGCTCGGCGCGCGTTTCGATCTCATCGCGCGTCAAAGTCTTCAAGCGATCCAATCCGAAGGCTTCCACGGCAAAGGACGCAACCACGCTGCCGTAGAGCATTGCGGTGCGGAGATGATCTTCCGTTACCGATCCCATACTGGCCAGGGCACCGATGAAACCGCCGGCAAAGGCGTCCCCTGCCCCGGTCGGATCCTGCACGTCGTCCAGCGGGTAGGCGGGCAGGACAAATACCCCTTCGCGGGAAAATAACATGCTGCCATGTTCGCCCTTCTTGATCAGCACGTAGCGCGGACCGAGACTGAGCAGCTTCTTTGCGGCCAGCGGCAGAAAATGGGCGCCGCTTAAATGGCGGGCTTCGGACTCATTCAAGGTGAGCAAATCCACCCGTTCGATCACCTTCAGCAGCTCTTCGTTTTGGATATTGATCCACAGATCCATCGTATCCATCACGACGAAGTCTGAGGGGCCAACCTGATCTAACACATGCGCCTGCAGTTGCGGGCCGATGTTCGCGAGAAAGACAAACGGGGCTTGGCGATAGACATCGGGAATTTTGGGCGAGAAATCCGCAAACACATTCAATTCGGTAGAAAGGGTTTCGCGTTCATCCATATTGTTCTTGTAGACACCGGACCAACGGAAGGTCTGTCCCTGCGGCTCACGTTCCAAACCGCTCAAATCGATATTAAACCGACGATAGACATCCTCGTAGGCTTCGGGAAAATCACCGCCAACGACCCCGACCATACCGACAGGGGCAAAGAGCGACGCGCCAGCACAGGCGAAGCTGGCGGACCCGCCCAAAATCGACTCTTGCCGCGCAAACGGGGTCTCGATGGTATCGATACCAATCGAGCCCACCACCATTACATCAATACCGGATGCGGTCATAAGCTATCTTCCTCACCCCATCGCACATCGTACATGCGCAGGGATTTTATGGGTTTAAAACGTCATGTTCCGACAGGCTGCCGGAACGCGATTTAACGCAAGATCTCCTCTATTCGTTCACACAGCGCGTGAATGATAACGCCGTGCCCCTCCTGAATGCGGGGCGTACTGTTGGTCGACGCCACACAAAGTACCTCATCCGCCAACGGCGCCAGTCGTCCGCCCGACCCGCCGGTCAGGGCCACAGTATGAATGTCTAAGTCGCGGGCCACCGTAAATGCGCGGCACACATTGTCGGCATTGCCGCTGGTCGAAATCCCGATCAAGGCGTCCCCAGCGATCCCGAGCCCCTGCACCTGCTTTGAAAACACTTCGTCGTATCCATAGTCGTTGCCAATTGCGGTCAATACCGATGTATCGGTGGTCAATGCGATTCCGGCATACGGTCGCCGATCAAAGAGGAAACGATTGACCAGTTCCCCGGCAAAATGCTGGGCATCGCCGGCGCTGCCCCCATTGCCACAAATCATGACTTTGTTGCCTCGCTCGATCCGGGCCGCCAGATCTTCTGCGACCGCTTCAATGCGCGGGCGCATATCCGAAAAGACTTCATGCGCCACGGCCAGGTACGCCTCGGCTAGTTGATCCCAATTCATTTCCTCAACGCTCCTCTGAATCCGACAATTCGTTGGCCGGCGGCGCGTCGCCGACGATATCTTTGACCTGCACCCGGATTTGCTTAATCTCTGAAAGGCCCAGGTTGGTTTTGACGCTTTCCCGCACCCGCTCTTGCAGCAGTTGGCACAATTCGGGAATTTGCGTGCCGGCCTTGATCCGGAGATCCAACTCAATGTCAATTGAGCGTCCTCGGGGGATGACTGTCGTCTTCATCGACACAATCGCCGCAAACTCGTCGCCGATCTTGCCGATAAACTCACTAACGGCCCGAACCAGGATCGACACCGTGGCGCCCTCACTACTAAAGGCCAAGTACTGGTCGCCTTCTTTGGGCAAGGAGCGTATGGCCGTAGCCAGATAGACGATGACCAAACCGATCAAGCCGATGCCCGCCAACATGCCCCAGCCGCGCTCGCGCCGGAGGAGATCAATGTGGTCGACCCACGACTCGGGCGAATACGCCATGTGAATCAGCATGACACCTTGCCCAATCAAGACCAGGATAATGACCAGCCCCAAAGTAATATGTAGTGCTCGCTTCATTAATTCTCCCGAATCATACGCTGACTATTTATTTTCGGGCATAACAAAGGTGCCCTCGGCTAAATATTCATCCAGAAACTTCGTCGTATAATCTCCGCGCGCAAAACGCGAATCCAACAAGACAGCGATACCAAGCGGCACCGTTGTGTGTGCCCCTTCGATCATAAATTCGCTCAAGGCCCGGGTCATGCGATGAATCGCCTGAGTGCGATCGGGCGCGTGGACGATAATCTTCCCGATCATGCTATCATAGTATGGCGAAATATCGTACCCGGAATAGACATGTGAATCAATGCGGACGCCGGCGCCACCGGGGAAATGCACCCAGTCGACTTTGCCGGGCGACGGGGTAAAATTCTTGTAGGGGTTTTCCGCATTGACTCGAAATTCGATCGAGTGCCCCTCCAACACCACGTCGCGCTGACTAAACGACAACGGCTCACCGCTGGCCACACGAATCTGTTCCTTGATCAAGTCAATGCCGGTCACTTCCTCGCTGACCGGGTGTTCGACCTGGATGCGGGTGTTCATTTCCATGAAATAGAAATCGTTGGACTTTGCGTCATAGAGGAACTCAATCGTCCCCGCGTTTCGATAATTGGTGGCTTCCGCCAGCTTGATTGCGGCTTTGTGCAGCCGCTTGCGTGTATCGGCGTCCAGGATCGGGCTCGGCGCCTCTTCAATCAATTTTTGGTGGCGGCGCTGAATACTGCAATCGCGTTCCCCGAGGTGGGCCACGTTACCATGGTGATCGGCAATGATTTGCACTTCGATGTGGCGGGCGCTTTCGACAAATTTCTCCATGTACATGCCGGAGTTACCGAAGGCTCGTTCCGCCTCCGCGCTGGCGGTCATGAAGGCTTGCACCAGACTGACGTCGTTGTGGGCATGGCGCATGCCTTTGCCGCCACCGCCGGCCGTCGCTTTCAGGAGCACGGGATATCCCACCGTTTGCGCCCACTTCAAGGCCTCTTCCTTATTCCGGATCAGGCCATCGCTGCCGGGGGTAACCGGGACACCGGCTTTCAAAGCCGTTTCGCGCGCCATAGCCTTATCGCCCATGCGGCTGATATTTTCAGGCGAGGGTCCGATGAACGTGATTTTGCAATTCCTGCAGATTTCAGCGAAATGCGCGTTTTCAGACAGGAACCCGTAACCGGGATGTATGGCGTCCACATCCGCTATTTCCGCCGCACTGATGATATTGGCGATTTTTAAGTAGCTTTGGGCGGCTGGTGCGGGGCCGATGCAGATGGCTTCATCGGCCAACTGAACATGCAGTGACGTTTCATCGGCTTCCGAGTAGACGGCCACGGTCTTCACGCCCAACTCACGGCATGCACGTATAATTCGGACCGCGATTTCACCGCGGTTCGCGATCAACACTCGCTTAATCATAGACCCCCCTATTGAGGCTTAACCTTGAACAACGGTTGTCCGAACATGACGGGAGAGGCATTTTCCACCAGGATCTTGGTGATCACGCCTTTGACCTCGGCTTTAATTTCGTTCATCACCTTCATGGCTTCGACAATGCACACGACTGAGTCGGGTCCCACGCTGTCCCCAACCGAGGCAAACGGTGGTGCATCCGGCGAGCCGGACCGGTAAAAGGTACCGACAATCGGCGACGTAATTTCAACCGTGCCGTCGTCCTCTTCTGCTGCCGGGGCGGGGGCAGCCGGCGAGGCCGGGGCCGCAACCGGGGCAGGCGCCGCAGTCGGAAGCGGGGCCACCATCTTCACGTCATCGCCTTGCCCGCGCACCAGCGCCAAGCGAAAGGCTTCCTCTTCCAACTCGAACTTGCTTAAATCGTGCTCCTGCATGAGCTCAACGATTTTCTTGATTTCATTTATGTCCATCTATTCGTCTCCTGCACATGAGGTTACCGAATCAGCGATCGAACACCTGCCCGTCGCCAGCTCTGTAGCGCGGAAAAGGTAGCAAGTTGCCGCTCGCATGTCTACCGCTTAGCAAAAGCAAAGCGCGAAGTGGACCATCGTTCCATTCGCGCTTCCGCGTAATTCCTCCCCAGCGGGTCCTTCCCGCTGGGACTAAATCTTGGCTTCTTTGTAGGCCACGTGTTTGCGGAGGATCGGATCAAACTTCTTGATCTCCATCTTTTCCGTCTGGGTCTTCTTGTTTTTCGTGGTGGTGTAGAAGTGACCGGTCTTTGCGGTCGAAACGAGTTTTATTTTATCGCGCATGATGATTCTCCGTGTATCAAAAGAAGTTGTTTTATCTGACAGTTATTAGGTTTCAGGCCATTTGGCTTAAGCGCTGTACTTGTGGATACAGATAGCGTCCAGGACACAGGGTCTGGCCTAAATCGATATGCCCATACACTTCATGGGACGGAATTCGGTAACGGGCCCGAAGCACATGGACCAAGTGCTCCATGGACTTGACTTGAGCGGCTGAGGGCCGTTGATGTTCGAAGTTCCCCAGCAATACGACCCCCAAATTCTCTTCGTTATGCCCCGCCACATGGGCCCCCCAGTAGGCCAGCGACCGGCCTTCCCAGACGCGACCGGCATAGTCGATAATGAAGTGGTAGCCGACATCGCCGAAATCCCGCCGGAGATGCCCGCCCAGCACACCGTCCAAGCACCGAACAACCGCCCGTTCCGAGGTGACTCGAACCACCTCTGTCCCTGCATGATGCAGGGTAATCCGGTTGTATCCCCGATCATCCGCCAAGCGCAATCGAAAGGTGTTCGGCGGTATCGCCGTCCATTCGTGCCGCAAGCGAAGTGGCATTTCGCGCTTTATGAAGGTCAAGTCGGCTTGGGGAGGGGATGCCAGCGCTGCTTCGACTGGTCGCCTTAACGCGCCAACCGCCAAAGCGGACATAGCCCAGCCGCATGTGCGGAGGAAATCCCTGCGCTTAAATTGTCGGGTATCGCTGTGCATGACAAATCAGGGCATAGGTTTACGGGAAACAACGGTCCGAATCAAGGTCGAAACCACAAAAAAATCGAGGGGGATCAATCGTTCTGCTGCAGAATCCAATCCCGAATATAGGCCCGGTCTTCCGGGCTAAGACTACGTATGGGGATCTCAATTGCGTCCCCCTGCTGAGTTTCCATCGTCGCGACCGGCGAATCGAAGCTGGCCTGGAGCAATCGAGCGGTGACTGTTGCCCCGCGAACGCTAGTCCATACCCGGTGGGGTTCGCCGACATGTTCCGGCTCAGGATCGGGATCAGGCAATGGGTCGTCCCCAATACGCATGATGTCAAGTTGCCGCGTGTTTTCGTTAAAACGGAAGAGATACAGCCCCTGCCACTTTTGACGCATCGTAAACTCGGGCCCCAGTCTGCGGGCGACGATGGACATCGTCTCCCCCTCCTCTACTCGGCCGGCTGGGCGGCCCCAGTAAATCGTGTCACGATCATTCGCCGTGATCTTAAATCGCGGTGCCTCGGTCCCGTCGAAATAGAAGAATCCCTCCCACAAGTAGTCCTCAGCCAAGGTAAAGGGCCATGCCGCGGGATCCCAATCGTTGAATGTCCCCGTCAATTGGATGGTTTGCCAAATGGAGAATGGGGCATCATCTTTCGGTGGCTCGTATGGCACATCGGCCGTCGGCTGAACTGGACTAGGGACAGAGCTTTTGGTGGGGCGTTCGGCCAAGGTGAAGATCCGGGCACTGTACGGCGTCATAACCGTTTGAGCTAAAGCGCCTTGCGCCAGAGTGAAAGGTTCGATTGGCGGGCGTCGGGTTTCCCCACCGTACTCGGTCCAATCGGTGTTCAAACGCATTAGCCAAGGCCCCCGGCTTGGGAAAGGCAGCACCAGATCCTGCTCAACACTGGAAAAATTAATTGCGACCACCACTTGATCCAATGGTTGATCGCCGTGTGCGCGCCAATAAACCAACTGCTTGTTTTCCTCATCGATCACCGGAAGCTCGATCCGCAAACCTCGCAGGCCTAAGCTATGTCCCTCCAGATTTCGCCGCAAACCGATCAAATCCCTGTGTAGGGCGACCATGCCTTGGTTTCGGCGCGCTTTGGTCCAGTCTAAGGGGCGGTCATCGTGCCAAGTCCCCTCTTCCTGAAACTCGTTGCCCATAAACAGTAAGGGGATACCGGGCGCAGTAAACGTCAAAACAGCTCCCAACCCACTCAGTCGGCGGGCATAATCGCTGCCCGGGTTGGCTGGATCGATATCGGAAGCAATCCGCGTTTCATTGTTCAGTAGGCCCGCCTCATCATGATTATCGACGTAAACCACCCGCCACATGCGCCGAGGAACACGCGACAAGGCCGTGGCAACTTGACGCATATTGCGATTGATATCGGCAGGCGCAGCCAAGGAGGGCATCACCAGATGATGAAAATCGTAATCCCAGGAGCCATGGAAATGGCCAATATCCAGCGAATCCTCAGCAATACTCCAGCGACCGGGATAGTCGGCCCGAATCAGGCGATTGATCGACTCCAGCATTTCGGCGCCTTCCGGAATTGGGTCAGCGCCTTGATTATAGGCGCGGATATTCACGGTCGAATCCCAGCGAAAGCCGTCCACCCGGTATTCATTCATCCACATCAAGGCATTGTCGCGGATGAAGCGCTGCACCATCGGCTGCTCGAACCGCACCCGGGGCCCCCAAGGGGTCATGCCGATTCCCGGCCCTTCATAGAAGTAAATTCCACCGTTATCAGGATTTCCCGTGCCATCAAACTGCAACAGGTCAAGATTTTCCGGTCCGTAATGATTGTGGACGATATCCAAATGCACCGCTAGCCCCCGGACATGGCAGGCTTCAATGAAGCGCTTGAACTCGTCCGGTCCCCCATATGCTTGCTCCACCGCGAAAAGATCGCTCGGGTTATAGCCCCAGCTATGGTTGCCATTGAACTCATGCACCGGTAGCAAGCAGATGGTGTTCACGCCCAGTTCCACCAAATGATCGAGACGGCGGATTGCGTCTGAAAAGGTGGCCGGCTGGCCATTGTCCGGACGAGGATCGAAAAAGGTGCCAATGTGCATTTCATAAATAATCAGCTCGTCCAGCTCATAGCGAGGAGGCGTGATATCGCGCCAGCGATAAGCCGCAGGATCGTAAAAGAGGGAGGACCGTCCGTCGTCCGTCACCGCCCGCGCGTAGGGGTCGCGTCGGCGCAGTGAATCGTTGATCAAAAATTGATAGCCACCGCGCAGGCGACTGCCCGCAATTGAGCCGGACCAAATGCCGGTTCGGCGATCCAGCTCGAGCCGATCCGATGCCCGAGGGCGCCAGCCATTGAAATCCCCAATCACAGCGACAGAACTCGCGTAAGGGGCCCAGACGCGAAATTGGGTCGCCCGTCCATCAAAGGTAACCCCCATCGGCGGTTCATCCGAGCGGCTCCAGCCTTGGCTGACGACACAGCACATCAGAACGCAAACCCGCAACATCAAACCCAACGAATTAGAGCGGGCGCAGTTCATGGATGCCATTTAACCAGATTGCATCCGGTCACGCAACTTCAGGTCCAGGTCATGCTCGTAGAGCGCCGACAAGAGAGCTTCCAAGTCCCCTTCAATAATCTTGTCTAAACTGTACAAGGTCAGATTGATGCGGTGATCGGTAAGACGATTCTGGGGGAAGTTGTATGTGCGAATGCGCTGACTGCGATCTCCTGAGCCAATTAAAGAGCGCCGTTCATCCGCTTCGCGGGCAGCTTCCTCGCTGCGTTTGTGATCCAACAAACGGGCACGCAACACGCGCATGGCCTTGTCCTTGTTGCGATGCTGCGACTTCTCATCCTGACAGGTCACAACCAATCCCGTCGGGATATGCGTGATCCGTACGGCAGAATCCGTGGTGTTCACACTCTGTCCGCCAGGCCCGGACGAACGGAAAATATCAATACGCAAGTCCTCCGCTGGTAGATCAATATCATCGACTTCGTCGGCCTCCGGCAGCACAGCGACCGTGGCAGCCGAGGTGTGGATGCGACCACCAGCTTCAGTAACCGGCACGCGCTGAACCCGATGCCCACCGCTTTCGTAGCGCAAGGTTCGATAGACCTGGTCGCCTTCAACGGAAAAAATGACTTCCTTGTATCCCCCCCGCGTAGATGGGCTGGCATCCAGCATTCCCACCTTCCACCCCTGTCCCTCGGCATAGCGGGTGTACATACGATACAGGTCCCCCGCGAACAGGGCCGCTTCCTCTCCGCCCGTACCCGCCCGGATTTCAACAATGGTATTTCGACTATCGTCTGGGTGAGGCGGCAATAAGGCCGTTTTCCAAGCCCGTTCAGCGACAGGAAGTGCATCCTCCAATTCAGCGGATTCGGCTCGCGCCATTTCCTTGATTTCGGGATCGGTATCCTCAGCCTCGATCAGGGCGCGATTATCCGCTAGTTGTTGGCTAATACGAAAAAAGTCATCGGCCCGCTCCAGTAGCTGCTTCACGTGGGCGTGATCCGTCATAATGGCGCGATATCGCTTCTGATCGCCAGCCACTTCCGGATTAGACAAATCGGACTCCAAAGCGTGAAGCCGCTGCCTTAGCTGTTCGATATACTGAGCGTCAATCATGGCTGTTGCGGCGCCGATAGCTCTGACGAGGGCATCCTATCCAGGTCATAAAGCGAAAGGCCGGCACGCGTACTAGACGTCCCGGCCCTGCCACTCTGAGCAAACACTTACGCTTTGGCGCCGGTTTTTCCACCGTATCGCTTGCGGAATCGCTCAACACGTCCTTCGGTGTCGATATACTTGGCCTGCCCGGTAAAGAAGGGGTGGCACGCCGAACACGTATTTACATGCATTTCCTTGACCGTGGAACGGGTCTTCACCACATTTCCACATGCGCACGAAATGGTGGCGTCGACATACTTGGGATGAATATCTACTTTCATAAGAAACCTCTGACTAAAACGGTGTAACTAGGGCCGAGAGACTACCACCTCGATCGCTCAATACAAGTCTTTTTATTGGTTTTCTGCCGGGGCGTTGCCTCATAATTATGACACCGAAAAAGATGGGCGCTTGAAACTGAATCAAATCTTCGCTAGGTTGCTGTTCAATTCAATCGAATCGATGACATATAAGGAGTCGTATGCAAAAATACTGGATTATTGGCGTATTGAGCACCATCTTCATTGTCAGCATCATTTTCATTGTTACTGTGCTATTGAGAGCCAAACCTGAACCGATAGAAATCGAGAAAGAAAGGGAAAATCCTGTGGTTGTAATCAAAACTAATAAAGGCGATATCACGGCCGAACTATTCGAAAAAGAATCACCGATCACAGTGGCCAACTTTTTGCGCTACGTTGATGACGGATTTTATGCGGATACGATTTTCCACCGGGTCATTTCCGGCTTCATGATTCAGGGGGGCGGTTTCGATCAGGAAATGCAACAGAAGTCGACCCATCCCCCGATTAAAAATGAGGCTGAGAACCGGCTAAAGAATGAGCGAGGCACGCTGGCTATGGCACGAACGCAAGTCGTGGACAGCGCGACGAGCCAATTTTTCATCAATCTGACGGATAACGCGTTTCTGAATCATACCGCGCCGAACCCACGGGGTTTCGGCTACTGCGTGTTCGGGCGCGTGGTGGATGGAATGGATGTTGTGGATGCCATTGCTCAGGTCAGCACAGGGCGTCACGGGCCGCATCAGGATGTGCCACAAGAGCCGGTCGTCATTCTGGAAGTCGTTCGCCAACCGTAACCGACAAGGAGAGTGGACGATGGAAAAGAATAAGCGCGTTGTGAGCTTGGCATTGGAGGCGGATCAGCAGCAGTGGCTAGAGGATATGGCCAGCAAGTACAAGCTGAGCGATGCCTCCAAAGCCGCGCGGGTCTTGCTGGATTATGCCCGCATCGACGGCGACGAAGCGGAGATATTTGAGAAGATCCGCTGCCCGCGTTGCTAGCCGGATCTAAACCGGGCGATGGGCCAATAGCTCGTAAAGACGGCGGTAGTACCCTTCGTGCCCGATCAGCTGCCGATGCGTGCCTTGTTCGATCAGCTCGCCTTGTCGCATCACCATAATCCGGTCCACGCCACGGATCGTGGATAGGCGATGGGCAATCAAAATACTGGTCCGTCCACGCATCACTTTTTTGAGCGCGTCTTGAATCAGTTGCTCGGATTCCGTGTCCACATTGGCCGTAGCTTCATCCAGAATCAGCAGGATATCCGGGTCCTGAACGAGCGCCCGCGCGAGCGCCAGCAATTGCTTTTGGCCGGTTGAGAGGGTAATACCCCGCTCTTGGACAAGCGCGTCATATCCGTCAGGTAAGGCCTCGATGAATCGGTGGGCGTTGACGTAGCGCGCCGATTCCTCCACTTGGGCCCGGGTGATAGCAGGATTATTCATTCGGATGTTATCGGCAATGCTGCCGGAAAAGATGAAAGGATCCTGAATCACCACCCCGATCCGGCGTCGCAACGCGTACTGGCTGTACTCACGCACATCGTGTCCATCAACGCGTACCGCGCCCCGTTGCACATCATAAAACCGGTTAATTAGACTGATGATGGACGTTTTACCGGCACCGGTGGCACCAACGATGGCCACGGACTCTCCGGGGTGAATATCGAAAGTGACGTCCCTCAAGACCCACTCTTCCTTGGAATACGCGAACCAAACACTTTGGAATTCGACATGGCCGCGGAACTGTTCGATGGGGACAGGATGTTCGGGCTCCCGAACCTCCTCGTCCTGATCCATCAGGCCGAAGATTCGTTCGGCAGAAGCCATGGCTGACTGAAAGACGGTAGATTTGTCCGACAGATCCTCAAGTGGACGAAAGAAATCCCGGATATAGGCGAGGAAGGCCACCATCACGCCGATCGTGATGGTATCACTGCCCTGCACAACAGCTACGCCACCAACGGCCAGTACCAACGCCACCGACAAGGCATTGAGCACTTCCATGGATGGGAAGAAGTAACTGACCCAGCGAACCGACTCGAACCAACTATTCCGCAGGTCACTGTTTCGATGGTCAAAGCGATCCGAAACATCGCGCTCACGGCTGAACAATTGGATCGTCAGCATACCGGTAATCATTTCTTGCAGGTAAGCATTCAGCGAGGACTGTTTAGCGCGAACCTGCCGATGCGCCCGCCGTGTGTTAATATTGATCCACGTCATGATACCGAACAAGACAGGGAAAACCGCGAACAGGGTCACGGCCAAGGTGGGGCTTAGATAAAGCATAAATCCCATGATTGCGATCAAGGCAAACAAATCTGCGACCAACCCGACCAAGCCGTCCGAGACCATCTTCTGCATCGCATCGACATCGGACGTCACCCGGGTCATCAGCCGCCCTACCGGATTGCGATCCATGAACCGAAGCGGCAGCCGCAAAATCTTGGCATAGATATCGGATCGCATATCGAAAATGATGCGTTCCGCAGTCCATGCCATCAGATAACTTTGGAGATAGCGTAACGAAAAGGCTATAGCGGCCAGTACCAGATAGGTGAAACCGACGCCCGTCAACCCGGACAATCGTGCATCGGCATCCTTGCTTGATGATGTGGGGATCAAATATTCGTCGATCGCCGTTTTTATCAGGATCGGCATGTAACTATGAATCAATGCCATCACGAGGATGATGGTTGCCGCCCACCCCATTGGCCAAAGGTAGGGCTTGGCATAGGCCAGGATACGGCGGGTCAGCGTGTGGTCGAAGAGTTTACCCTCATGCTCGATTTCCGCTTGCATCACGGTGTGTGCTCCAGCTCTGCCTGTAGCCGTTGGATTTCGTCCAGTTCGCGATAATAGCCCGGCATTTGGATGAGTTCCCGGTGCGTACCGGCCTGGGTGATACGACCATCTTGGAGAACAATGATTCGGTTGGCATGTCGCAACGATGAGATGCGATGGCTAATGATGAGGGTTGTGCGGCTCGTCAAAAACGATTGAAAGCGCGCTTGGATTGCAGCCTCCGTTTGCGTATCGATTGCGGAAAACACATCATCCAGAATGAGAATTTCCGGATCTCTGGCGAGGGCCCGACTAATCGCTGCGCGTTGGCGTTGCCCACCGGATAAGGTGACCCCCCGCTCTCCCAGAAGGGTTTCAAATTGATCGGGGAAGGCTTTTACATCCGTATGCAGTTCCGCCAACTCTGCGGCGGCAAACACGATATCTGGGTTTGTATCCTCCAACCCGAACGCGATATTGTTTGCCAGTGTATCCGAGAACAAGAATGCTTCCTGCGGTGCCATTCCAATCAAAGCCCTCAACTCGCCAAGTCGCATCTCGCGCACATCACACCCTTTCACTAGGACTTGGCCAGAGGTTGGGTCCAATAATCGCGCGATCAACATAGCAAGCAGGGTCTTGCCGCTTCCCGTCGGCCCGGTGATGCCTAATGTCTGTCCCTTAGGAACCTGCAAATCGATACCCTTAAGCACTTCCACCCCACCGAGACACAAGGTCACGTGCTTAAAGCTAACGGCATCGGGCTCTTGAGAAGTCAGCGGCGTTGTTAGGGACAGAGCTTTTGTTGATGAGCCATCAGTGGGTGCATCTTTGATTTGCGGTTCGGCGTCCAAGATGGCTCGAATGCGGTCCCAGCTGCCTAACCCCCTTTGAAGCAGATTTACTGTCCACCCTAGTGCCAACATCGGCCATTGAAGAATGAACAGATACTGCGAAAACTGCACAAACTCACCAACCGTGAGCTGTCCCGCAATCACCTGTCGACCTCCAACCCAGAGAATTAGCACCACACCGAAACTGAAAAACATACCCATCACAGGCCATAAAGGCCGCTCGACCCGGCTAAGGGCCATTTTCAACGCAATGTAATGCTCATTTAGGCCGGCAAAGAGGGAATTATAGCGATCTTCAATCCCGTATCCGCGCACAGTCCGAATGCCGGCAAAACTTTCCTGACAAAAGTTCGATATTCTTGAGAACTGAGCCTGTGTTTCCTCGTACCGTCGGCGGATTATGCTCAATAGCAGGAAAAACAGCACGCTGGTTGCAGGCAAGAGAAACAGCATGACCAGAGCCAATTGCGTATTGATTGCAAACATCACACCAAAAGCGAGCAGGAAACCAATGGTCGTTCGGGCACCCTGAAGAATGCCCTGCCCAACAAACTCCCGAACCGCATTCAAGTCGGACGTCATTTTGGTCATCAAGTCGCCGGTTCGTTCCCGACTGTAGAAGTAGTAGTCCAACAGCGCCAGGCGGGCAAAAAGGTCACGCCGAACCTCGTATTCGACCTGATGCCCCAATGAAAGGAGTATTTTTCTCATGCCAAGCGCCATGATTGCTGAAAGCGCCACCGCACCGAGATATAACACAGCGTAACCAATAATCTTTGGCCATGTTGCGGATCCATCCACCAGCGCGTCTATCGCGAACCGGGTAATGAAGGGAGCCGAAACGGTAATGGCCACACTTGCAGCGACCAAAAGGGTCCCCTGTACCACCTGCCCTCGGTGCGCAAGGACATAGCTCCACAGACTGTATTGTGAGGATTTGGCTTTCATCAGTCGCTTAATGGTTCAGACCTGATAGGTCGTGATCCCCTCTGAAACCTATCAATCTCTCCACTGTAGGGACAGAGCTTTATCGAAGAAATGCAGAGGGAAGAGGGAGCCTGAACGCATAAGGATTATTTTTCCCGATTTTTTCGGAAATTCGAGGGGTTCATTTCTTTAAGTAATATGGAACAACGTGCAGCGTGAAAAAGAGAGGAATAGGATCATGAGAATCGCCCGCATTAAGCCACACCATGAAGCGACCTGGCATCACTGTTATAGCCGTGCTGTGGGCACATGCAGAGATCGCCCCTTTGATAAAGCAGATAAGGCTTATTTTGTGCGTTTGATGCACCGGGTAAGCCGACTTTACTGCATCCGAATCGCAGCATACCAGATAATGGATAATCATTTCCACTTACTGGTCAAGACTCCGGAGCAGGCGCCGGCATTAGCGGAGGTAAGTCATCGATACAACCAGTTCTTCAGCGATTATCCCCCAACGAATCCTGGCTCGCCCACTTGCCTTATTTGGCAGGAACGAATGGGAGACATTAGTTGGTTTATGCGCCATCTGCTACAGCTATACACCATGTGGTATAATCGCACCCGCCGCGTCCGGCGGCGTGGGCCATTATGGGCGGGTCGCTTCAAGAATACCGTGTTGGAAGACGGCGAAGCGGTTTGGCAGTGCTACAAATATATCGAGTTCAACCCGATCCGGGCCGGCAAAGTGCGACGGGCTGCGGACTATCGCTTTGGCTCTTTCGGCGTCTGGGCACACACAGGCAAACATCCTTTCGCTTGCGATTTCGCGGCTACGTTGCTGCCTGCGTTGCGTTCACGATTCGGCTTGGACACTGAAAGTGCGGTGCGGTGTCATCTGGGCCGGATATTTATTAAGCACGAGGCCATTTTCCCACCCAAACCGCCGTCCCGTTTTGAACTCACCGTCCAAGATCGAGTCCGCTATTGGACAGACGGCCTGATCATCGGCTCCCTAGCCTACTTGAAGACGATCGCTGGCCACATCCGTGAAAGCAGCTTTCCAGAGCGACACATCGTACCGGCCGAGGCAAGCCTCGCAGGCACCACCCAAAGCGCCATGAGCCACAAGGCGGTATATGCGTATCGAAAGTTGCGAGACATACCCGCATAGGACTGGTGCAGCGCCTCTTTATAAGTCGCTACACCAGCCAAGGTCATTCGACCTCTGCTTATTAGTTCTGCGTGTTCAAACGTGCATCCACTTCCTGCTCAGCTTGTACCCAAATATCGGCTGGGTCAGCTTGGAAGTGCTGCTTCTCGGCCAAGAAGTAGGCCGCCGTTTGAATCATCATATACCGCTCTTCCGGTGAAATCACGCGGGCGGGGGACTTAGCCGGCGTCTTCGTCGCAGGCGATTTTTGGGCGGCTTTCTTTGTAGTAGCTTTCTTCGCTGCAGCTTTTTTGGCTGTTGCTTTCGGCTTGGTTACAGCTGATTTAGTCGGCACTTTCGCCGCCGTGGACTTCTTCGTTGTCTTTTTCGTCGTTGTTTTTTTGGTCGTCATACTGGTTCTCCTAAAATAGTCTGTCCCTCCAATTCTCTATCCACTCCGGGTGGAATAGGTGGCGGAATTAACCTAGGTAAGGTTGAATTGCAATAGAAAAGGGCAAGAAATGGGAAACAAATTAATCGATGAGCAATTATCCGAATGGCTGCGTGAGGCGTTTTTGCAGGCGTTACCGGAGCTTGACCAGATCAGTTTAGCCGATATTCATGTGGCCCCCGCGACCGACGAACGATTCGGCGATTATCAATGCAATGCGGCCATGGGTCTGGCGAAGAAGGTCGAAAAAAGCCGCAGAGACATTGCCGAATCGATCGTTTCGAGCGTCTCCAAGAATATTTTGGTTAAGCGTCTGGAGGTCGCCGGCCCAGGCTTCATCAACATACACCTATGCCCCGACCAGTTAGGGACAGAGCTTATGGGGTTGGCTACGGATGATGAGATCACCCTGCCACAAGTTGGCGCCGGCCAGACAATCGTCATCGATTACTCCAGCCCCAATGTGGCCAAACCAATGCACATCGGACATATCCGCTCCACAGTTATCGGGAACGCACTGGACCGCCTGCACCGTTGTCTGGGCTACCGCGTGATTGCTGACAATCACTTGGGGGATTGGGGCACCCAATTCGGTTTGCTTATTTTGGGTTATCGGCACTTTGTCGATTTGGAGAAGCTCGAGCAATCTCCGATTCAAGAATTGGAGCGCATTTATGTGCGGAGCTATGAACGATCTCAGGATGATCCGGACTGGCTTGATAAAGCCCGCAACGAGCTGGTTCGACTTCAACGGGGTGATCCAGAGAATCTGAAGCTTTGGGAATCATTTGTGCAACTTAGCGTGCAGGAATTCGAGCGAATTTATCAGCGGCTCGGTGTTCACTTTGACCTTGTCCGGGGCGAGAGCTTCTATCGCGAAAAGCTGCCGGGCGTCGTCGAACATTTACAGCACTGCGGACTGGTCGAGGAGAGCGAAGGAGCACAAGTCGTGCGTTTGGACGCGGAGGGACTCGAAGTCAGCATTATTCGAAAGCGAGACGGCGGTTACAACTATGCGACCACCGACTTGGCGACCGTACAAAGCCGGATCGAAGAATTCAATCCAACTGCGATAATCTACGTCACGGATGAACGCCAACAACTGCACTTCAAACAGTTCTTCACGATTGCAGGCAAGGCTGGATGGCAGACCAAGCTGGTTCATGTTTGGTTCGGTCTAATGCGCCTGCCCGAGGCCACGTTCTCCACACGCCAAGGGAATGTCATCAAGCTTGAGGCGTTGCTGGATGAGGCCGAGGAGCGGGCCTTGAAACTCGTCCAGATGGCGAGTCCCGACATGTCGCCCGAAGAACAACAGGCCGTCGCTCAAGCAGTAGGCATTGGCGCTGTGAAATATGCGGATCTAAGCCAAAACCCTCAGAGTTTGGTGACCTTCACTTGGGAAAAAGCGTTGGCGATGGACGGGAATTCGGCACCCTATTTGCAATATGCCGTTGCCCGCATCGGCTCGGTGCTTGCCAAGTATGAAGCACTCTGCCCTGGCCATCGACTGGAAGACTGGCCCATACAACTCAAGGAACCCGCTGAACTGCGGCTTGCCAAAATTTTGATTCGGTTTCCAGCTGTCGTGTTGCGAGCCACGGAACTGTATCGCCCCAGCATTTTGTGCGATTACCTTTATGAGCTGGCTCAAGCGTACAGCTCGTTCTACCAGAACGTACCGTTCCTCAAGGCACCCGAAGGCATCCGTGAAAGCCGCATCCGCCTTGGTCAACTCGTCGCTATGACGCTACG
>SKLK01000207.1 GCA_007123265.1 Kiritimatiellia bacterium | reverse complement strand
GGGAGAGAGGGCTAGAGCGAGGGGCTCTGAGATATCCTTGCAGAGCACAGCGCGGCGTAGCCGCAACCAAAGAAAATTAACCACGGATGGACACTGATGAACACGGATAATTGCGAGCATGATATTATTTTAACTAATTGATAATCAGCTGGTAGAGATTGTTTCTGCGTTAGAAACGTGCATAAAAAAAAGAAGTTGGGGGATTGTAGTACGAAGAGCGCGAAGGAGGAAAAATATCCGGTCGCCAGCCCTTCGTGTGCTTCGATTCCTTCGTGGTATAGGCCCGCCCTTTTGGCATTCACGGTTTCCAACGATTGGAAAACCCGCTAAAATTTTTTCCAACGATTGGAAAAAAAGGCCTCAAATCTTCCAACGATTGGAAAACGAACGTTTTTTTCTTCCAACGATTGGAACGTGTAATGAGCGAACATGGTCGCTCTCGAACCCTTTGCCCTGCACATTAAAAGGTGCGCCACAGCGGACAGTTCAACCAGGTCGCGAGTGTTTGGGCATCGGAAGTGATAGTGGCCAGTTTGCCGTGATCGATCACGTTCAGGCGGCTGTGATCTTTGAGGACCAGATTCAATTCGTAACTATAGTAGCCGGCGCTGTTGCGCCCGCCATGCACATATTCGCGGATAAGCTGGAGGGCATGAATCTCCTCAAGACGGACCGCCTTCTTTAACTCGCTGGTGTTAAACACTTCGGTTGGTTTCCGGCGTCCTACCCAAAACCAGCCGATCTGCCGGTCAAATTGAATCGGCCGGGTGCCCAAGGCCATCATCACCCCGCCCACCGCGGCAAAACTGATGCCGAACGTGGCGGGGAAAAGCAGCATGATCGAAAAGTCGCCCTCATGTGAACGCCACATCCCATAGGTCATGCCTATAGAGACGCCTATGCCCACTACAATGAAGATAGCGTAGAATATCAAGGCCCCGGGGGACGCCTTGAATACATACTGTTGGGGGGATAGTTGGACCAAGCGATGGGTCTTGAAATTTGCGCCCCCGGGTTTCAGTGGCGTCCATTCGATGGCTTGGCCAACCGGATCGTTTTGGGCTTCGACGGGGATTGCGTCCGGTGTTGTTCTTTGCTGTAGCCGATCCAAAAACTTCTTGATCATGAAGTCACTCCTTTTGCTGCACGTGAGCCAACAAACGTTCACAGCCAAGTAAAAATATATCTGAATGCACCAGTAAGGAAAGGACCAAATGGGGTCCGCGTGCAAGTCGGTCAAGGCCGAACAGATGGCCCGGCTGGGTCAATACCTGTTGATGTTTCAGCAGCGTAAACGCCCAGGCATCGTCATCTTGAAGCGCCGGTAACCGGAGAAGGCAGGCCCAACCCCCGGGTGGCGGGCGTACCGTAATTTCGGTCTCCGCGAAAACCTGTTGGGCGATGCTGAGATTGCGGCGACACCGTCGGCGTACCTGTTCCTGCATGGCCGGAGCGTGCGCAAGCGCCTGCGCCGCACCGGTCTGAATGGTGGTGGCGGTGTTCAGGTACGTATCGGCCAGTAGCGCCGCCCGTTCCAGTGCTTCCTCAACCCATTGTGCCGGGCCCGTGACAGCGGTCCATGCGAGCTTGGCTTGCGGCAACAACGCGACCTTGGAGAGACCCGACAGCGTGAAGGTAAGGCAGGGCCATGGACGAGCGGCAGTGGGCAGGGGAGGATCGCGGTCGAGCGGGTAATCGAGAAAGACTTCATCGATCACCAACGCCAATTCATGCGCAGCGCAATAGGTCGTCAGGTGTTCGAGTTGATCGGGAGCGAGCAGGTGCCCGGTCGGGTTGTGCGGGTGTACGACCACGATGGCCCGACATCGGGGGGCTTGCGCGCGGACAGAGTCCAACGCATCCATGGATATATAGCCGTCCGTGGCCAACGGCAGCGGATACGTTTGTAGCGAGAGGCCGGCGGTGTCCGCGATCATGTCCAACAAGGGATAGCCGGGCTCGGGGACCAGCCAGCAATCGCCCGGATCGCCAAGCAGGTGCATCAGGTGGGCGTACAGTTCGCTGGTGCTGGCGCCGATCCAGAGTTGATCCGGTGTGAGTTGACCGCCGTGGGTCTGGAGGTAGCGGTGAATTGCATGGCGAGCGGTCTCGAGCCCCAACGGCTCCGGCGAATAGTGCGGGCAGGGCGGAAAGCATGTGGCGATCACGTCCGGCGCATAGGCGAAGCCTTGTTGTGTCGGATTCGTGTCCGTCAGGTCGCAAACCGATTGTCCGTCGGCCTGCAGATCTGCGCGCAACTGCGCTAAGGGCGTGGGCTGCCGCGTCCAGGCCGTGCGCCGGGAAAACATATCAAACCCGGCCGAGAACAATATTCAACATTCTACGTACCGGTTCCGCGGCACCCCACAGAAGCTGATCACCGACCGTGAAGGCGGTCAAATAGTCGGGGCCCAACGTCATTTTACGCAGCCGACCGATCGCGATGTCGAGCGTACCACTCACAGCCGCCGGGGTTAACCCGGCCAGTGTGGCGGATTTCTCGTTGGGAATTACGCGGACCCATGGATTGGACTCGCGTACGGCGGCTTCGATATCGGTGAGCGGAATGTCCTGCTTGAGCTTGATCGTAAGCCCTTGGCTGTGGCAGCGCATAGCGCCGACGCGAACACACTGGCCGTCGATCGGCAACGGGGGATCAAGCGCCAAAATCTTGTTCGCCTCCGCTTGTCCCTTCCATTCTTCCCGGGTTTGCCCGTTGTCCATGGCCCGGTCAATCCACGGGATCAGGCTCGCGGCCAGTGGTGCGCCAAAATGGTCAGTCGCCAGATCGGCGGAGCGGAGCAGGTCGGATACGTGCTGTTCCACTTCCAGTACCGGGTACTGCGGATCGGCAGCGGCGGTGCCGGCGCGCTCGCCGATTTGCGCCATTTGCCGGACCAATTCCTTCATTTGTGCCGCACCGGCGCCCGAGGCGGACTGGTAGGTCATGGACGTAATCCAGTCGACCCAATTCATTTCGATCAAGCGGTGCACGGCCAGTAACATCAGGCTGACCGTGCAATTACCGCCGATAAAATCCTTGTCGCCGCGGTCCAGCGCCGCTTGGATCACCGGACGATTGACCGGGTCGAGCACGATCGTGCTTTCCGCGTTCATGCGCAGGGCTGAGGCGGCGTCGATCCAGTATCCGGTCCAGCCCGAGGCGCGTAATTGGGGGTGGATTTTCTTGGTATAATCGCCGCCCTGACAGGTGACAAGAATGTCCATCTCCCGCAGCGTATCCACGTCCAACGCATCCTGGAGCGGTCGCGCGGCCCCACCCAGCGCCGGCCCGGGTTCACCGGCTTGCGACGTGGAAAAGAAGGTCACGTCCAGTCCGTCGAAATCGTTTTCCGCCTGCATCCGCTGGATCAGTACCGACCCCACCATGCCGCGCCAGCCAATTATTCCCACTCTATTGCTCATCGATCATACTCCCGAAAAGAATCGACAGTATGCGAGCAATGCGGGGGGTAGTGCAAGATCATGTTCAGTCGTGATGGGGATGCATCAGCATCGCCTCCAACCGCTCCAGCCGCGCTTTCAACTCCGCGTTCTCCGCCTGCAGACGACTGACTTCCGACTTCTGATTGCTGACCTCCGCATACAGCCCCTGGATCGCCGCGAGTGCCACGCCGTCCAGGTGGAGACTGTTGATGGCCGTGTCGGATGAGCCGACGAGCGGGAAGGCGGCATGGAAGTCCTGAGCCATTGGTCCAATGTGACGTTGTTTGTAGCCGACATAGTTCCACTCGGTCAGCGGTAGTGCTGCGACTTTTTCAAGCACGACCTGGGCGTCTACCGGAGTAAAGTCCTCCTTCAATGACTCGTCGCTACTGAACGTCCAGCTCCCTGCGCCCGGCGCCCACGCCACCGTTTGATTGACGCCTTCCCCGCCCGATGTGAACCTTACGCCTCCGTGGCAGCGGAAGGTGACGGAGTTGTCCGCAGTAGAGGCGATATCCGCATTCGTTGCGTCACCCCACACAAACGCGCCTTCGTGGTTTGCCTTGGCCCGTCGTCCGGCGGCAAAGGCATAGGTCGTTGCCGCATTCTCATAACCACCGGGGATCGCGGCATATTGGCCGGTCGCATGATTACTGCGCCCCCCACCGATCGCCGACTGCTCGCCTGTCGCATGGTTGTCCCAGCCGCCGCTGACTGTCGCATCCAACGCCGATGCTCGATTTCTGTGACCCCCGCCGATCGTGGCGGTTCGGTTTGATGCGATGTTGTAGTCGCCGCCGCCTACGGTCGCAAACACGCCCCGGGCGTGGTTATACCAACCGCCACTCACTCTGGATCCGACGTTTGAGGCTAAGTTGTTTTGGCCACCGCCAATGGATGAGCCCGCACCAATAGCGGTGTTGTCGGAGCCCCCAGATACGACCGCGTAACTGAATTCGGTGCGATTGCTCGCGCCCCCGCCGATAACGTTGCCCACACTTATGGCCAGGTTGCTATGACCGCCGGCCACGAGCGAGTTCTGGCCTTGTGCGAGGTTATAGGCGCCCCCGCCGATCGTGGCAAAGTCAGCCTCTGCCGTATTCTCTTTCCCTCCGCTTACTGTGCTTTCATCGCCGATCGCTCTCGCTGCGTAGCCCAGCGCGATGGCATTGTTACCGCTCGCAAGAGGTGCGGTGGCAAACGGTCCACGCTCCGCATAGCCCAACACGGGATCCGGCATCGTCGTCCAGTCAATCTTGTTGCTGGTGATCGTGTTGTTCAAGATGTTGGCGCCAGCGACACTGTTGACCGCCAACTTGCCGGCAATCACGGCACCATTCAAAATCTGTGGGGCGCCGACCGCGTTCGGGGCCAATTGAGTGGATCCAATGGTATTGGGCGGTACGCGCTCCGCCAGCATGGCATACCCTACAGCGCCAATCGGCTGATCCGGAGTCAAAAGGATAAAGGTCTCGTCATCCGCACTGAACCAGATACGCAGAGCGACAGCCGCGAGTTTCGCAAAGGTTTCGGCCCCAATGGGCTCCATATTGATCAGGCTGCTGTCTCCGAGCATGACGGAAAAGAGACCGTCTTCGACCCACACTTCGACCGATGCCTTCGGCCCATCGGGATCAACGGCTCCGTCGTTGCTCCATACGATCATGCTGTCGCCATCAAGCAGAGCGAACTTGAAGTAGCCTTCGCCTTTGAACGGCTCGCCGTTCGCGGTGATCAGTCCTTGATAGCTGATCATCAAAGGCACGGAGGCCTGTGTGAGGGTGAGACCACAGCTGATCGTCAGTGTAACAGCGGCGAGGTACCTCAGTGTATTCGTTTTCATTGCGCGCTCTCCTTGTTCCGTTGACTCAGCCTTTCG
>SKLK01000034.1 GCA_007123265.1 Kiritimatiellia bacterium | reverse complement strand
GTCCCGCTAAGCCGCGAGAGAAAACGTAGGGGAAGTCCAAAGCAACGCGCAGCGCCGCAGTCCTAAGAAACCTGTTCCGCGCGTTGAACCAGACCTTGCCTGGCAGTCCGTCGTTTTATTTTGCCACTGGGGATATTTTCAATCAGTCTATTGGCAGAAATAGAACCGAAACAATTGGTTTGATGGCCGTGTCATGCAACCCATTCATATAAACGTTCACGAAAATGTGATTAGCCGCTCACCGCAGGGCTTGTGCCAGGAACTGGCCTTTGTGGTGCATGTGGAGAATCTTTCCTATGAGAAAGAGGTCACGATTCATTGGTGCGGAGAGGATGGCGTCTGGCATGAACTCCATGCCAACTTTCATTCCATGGGCGAATCCGGAATCGAGGAGTGGCGGGCCGCCGTCCACGTTCCATTGACCGAAAAGCAGGCCCTGCCCGGTAACATCGAGTTCGCCGTCAGCTATTCCTGTGCCGGCCGCACGTACTGGGACAATAACGGCGGCAGCAATTACAAAGTGGACGCGGATGCCGGCCTATTGGTTTATAATCGCGCACCGGTACAACACGTCTTCCATGAGCCGGAACTGCAAGGGGGCAAATCCGCTCTACCTATCGACACGGCTGTCGCCTCGGCGGTGCGTGCGAAAAAAGTCTGGATTCACTGGTCATCCGACCACTGGAAGACCCGCCATAAAGTAGCGGCTAAGAAACGGGTGAACCACTGGGATTTGGCGCGGGGCAGTGCGGCCCGCAACCCGAATCGCTATGGCTGGGAAATGTGGTCCGGCCAACTACCCGTCGACCAAGCCTACCGGGTCCAATACGCAATCGAGGCGGTGACAGATTCGGGCTCGATTTGGGACAATGGTGGCGGCACCAATTATGCCGCCCGGCGTGGCACCTTGCGTGTGCTGACCCTGAATCTGCATTGCTATCAGGAGAAGGACCAAGACAAGAAGTTCCGTCGCATTGCCCGCGCGATCGATGAACAGCACGTGGACATTGTCTGTTTCCAGGAAGTGGGCGAGCTTTGGAACGACGGTGCAGGTGATTGGGCGAGTAATGCGGCGCACATTATCAATACACTTTTGCCAGGGCCCTACCATTTATATACCGACTATTCCCATCTCGGTTTCGAAAAGTATCGGGAAGGCATCGCCGTCCTGAGTCGATACGCCTTCACGCGCACCGACTCGGCGTATGTCTCGGAAAGCTCCGATATCTACGACATTCACGCGCGACGCGTTCTTTTTGCGCAGATCCATGTGCCCTACTTCGGCCCAATCAACGTCTTCTCCGCCCATTTGAGTTGGCCAGACGGCGGGTTCCAGGAACAATTTGAACGGTTACAGGCATGGGCTGAAGCCGAACACGATGAAACGGTTGTGGCCACCCTTTTGTGCGGGGACTTCAACATCAAAGCCGGCTCCACGCCTTATCAACATATTGTCAATGAATCCCCGTATGAGGACCAGTACCTCAAGGCCACGGCGCCGGATCGTTTCGCCGCGCTGTATGCCGCCAAACGAAAATCGAAGGTACCGCTTTTCGAGGATGACGGCCGGATCGATTACGTGTTCCTGCGACGGGGATCCGTCCTTGACCTAGTCAACACATGGGAAATCTTTACCCCCACCTGGTATGGCCGTGTCTCTGATCATACCGGATATCTGGCGGAATTTGAACTAGCATGAAGACGCGGTAGCGACCATGAGCGAACTGTTTGCAGAACATTATGCACAGCCGACCCACGGCTATCTCGGATCGCCCTATCCGCGACGCAATGATTTCAATGATCTGTTCTACCTGCGCTGGGGACAGATCACGTTTGACGTGCGCTGGGGCGTCGATATGAACGTCAAGGTGTTGATGCGGGTGTACCGGGAAGACGGGACCTGCGACCAATACACCGCACACACGGATCCGGTCGACGTGCAGTGGGACTGGCATCGTCGACGCACACGCGATCTTTTCATTCACCCGCAACACCTCCATCAAGGCCGGGTCACAGCGGTTAAATTCGCCTTCATCCTGCATAATCAGAATCGATCCATCCCTTCTGCCCGCGAGTACATGTTCATGTACGGCGATGAGGTGATGTGCGGTTTGGAAAAGCATCGCGAAATCACGGATTGGCATTCGACGCCGAACCACTATCGGACCGTTGAGCTGGATGCCGGACAGCTTCAACGCGACGCGGACTGGATCAACCATCACTATGACTCCTTACACTTGATACCCAAGTTCACCAAGGGCCAAGTGTGGCATCCGTATCATCCCAAACGGTTTATCCATGACCATATTGATAAGGTGATTTGGAAGAAGCAGGTGCAGCCCGATGCGCTCCACACGATTAAGGTTTGTGTGGACTGCATTGACGACGAGGATTTCTGCAATCATTTGATTCATGCACACCATTGTGGCGTTCTGGTTCAGGTAATCGTCGACTGGCGCAAGATGACGCTTACCAACAGCTACAATTATCTGAACTTGAAGCGGGCGGGGATTGAGTTGATCGGCGAGATTTGTACCACCCGTGATCCGGCCGCTGAAGTGGCCACGGACATGCACAACAAGTTCATCATCTTTGGCGACGAGGACGCGATTGTCGGGTCATTCAACATTACCTTCGACTACTGGGGCGCCAACTGGGAATCCGGCATGACCTTTCATTCGCGCGGGCTTTGCAACCTATTGGATAATATCTTTCAAAGTATCCGCGGCGGCGTCATTCAACGGTATGGTGTCGACCCGATGTCGCGCTTTAATCTGTTGTACACGTTCAGCCGAAACGCCTTGTTGAGCGGCAAATATTACCGGCCGCATCATGCCATCTTGGCGGAGGTCAACCGCGCCCGGCACTCGATTGATTTGTGTCTATTCCTTATCGGGGAGCTGCGCGGCGAGCATTTTGACAGCGTCATCGATGCCCTGATTCACGCGTATCACCGGGGTGTCCGCGTCCGTGCGATATTCAACGGCCACCTCGCCTGGCAAGGAGATATCCGAAAAGAACGTACCATGGACGAAGAGCTTCGGCGTCCGTTATTGCCCGCGCTGCAACGCTTGAAAGATGTTGGCATGCCCCTGGCGCTGGTGTACGGCATTTATGATCGTCCGATCCCCTACTCACCGATTCACTCGAAACAATGTGTGATTGATGGGTACACCGTGTTGGATGGCAGCTTTAACTGGTACAACACCTCAACCCACTCGCATGATCTGTTGCTCGTTGTGCGTGATGCCGAAGTTGCCCAGCATTATCTACACGAAGCGCAGCAAATCCTCGATAGTTTCCGCGTGATTTGGATCAATTGAGGTGTTGAGCGGGCTGGCCACACCTTTTTAGCCAGCCGCGGAGGGCTGGCCCCCAACCAGCTCGAATCATATTCGGCACAAGCGTCTGTTTGTCGGCCGGGGCTCTGTCCCCGGCGTCTCCCACCTGCCACAGAAAGCTTGGACGCATCATTTCGCCAGCCGCAGAGGGCTGGCCTACAACCAGCTCGAATCATGTTGACTTGATAATTGATCTTTGTTCGGGAAACCAAGTGTTTACCAATCGATCCGGTGCACCTCTCCGATATAAGGCCAATCTCCCGGATTCTGAACCAAATTAGCGCGAACAGGATTCATGCGCACATACTGCCATTTCTCGCTGTAACTTTCGGTACCACGCAAGACATGGTCAAAGAATCCGTCCTGCCATGCTTCGCCAGAGATTCTCAATTTCCGCTTCGCGCTGGCGAGATACCCTTTGAGGGACCCAACCCAACGCCCCAGACAATTCGAACCTTCTGCAGAGACAAAGACATGCAGATGGTCGGGCATGAGAACAAAGCGCCCAACCCACACGTTTGCCTTTTCCGGCGAGCTTTTGGCAAAAGTTACGAAGGCTTCAAGAATTACTCGAGACGCCAGCCAGCATTTCCGGTCATGAGTGCAGATAGTGAGAAAGAAGATGGGGCGCCCACGCGATGACCACACCTCGTTCAATCGTCTTAGTCGGCGTGGTTTTGATTCGGGTGCAGCGATGATTTCTCCCGCGGATCGATCTGACGTTTTTTTAGGCATTACGGATTATTTTGCCAATGATTGTGGGTGAGAACTGCATATGTCGTTCTGTCCGCCAGCCGCAGAGGGCTGGCCCACAACCTGTATCTAAGAGCATTGGCTCATATGTGAGCTTGTAGGCCGGGGCTCTGCCCCCGGGGTCTTCCGCCAGCCGCATTTTGGTGGAAGGGGGGAAATTGGTGGACGCTGTGGGGATCGAACCCACGACCCGCTGATTAAGAGTCAGCTGCTCTGCCAGCTGAGCTAAGCGTCCGGGATGAGAGTGCCAGACCCCTATCGCGGGGTCAAGCCAGAGTCGCCATTTTTTTGGGCATACAAGATGCCTGCCAGCCTGTACCGTTATAAGAATGCTGCATGAATGATCAACCGCCCTGCTTTAACGTCTTTGTTGCCATTGACTGGTCCGGAGCACGGGGACCGCGCCTGCCCGGCCTGCAGATGGCCTGTTGCCGACCCGGTTCATCAGCACCCCGCCTGCTTCGGCCCAAGACTGAGCGGCACTGGACACGCACATCCGTGTGGCAGACGGTGACTGCAGAGGCGCGCCGGAACGGTCCTGTGCTGGCCGCCTTTGATATGGGGCTTGGCCTTCCCTTCGTCGATCACCGCATGTTCTTTCCTGGTTTGACTGCAGCACCCCGCACCGCACGTCAATTGTGGCAGGCCGTGGACCGCTACAGCGGCGACGCCCCGGATTATTATGCGGGCCCGTTTTGCCATCCGCCCTCCCCTTTCGCGCGCTATTTCAATGCACCGGGATATCGGGGCGACGCCTTTGACAGTTCCCGACAACGTTTGACCGAGCAAATCTGTCAAAAGTGGACACGCCCATCAAGTGTCTTTAACGGGGTCGGCGCTGGATCGGTCGGCATGGGATCGCTCGCCGGGATGCGCCTGCTTCATCACATCCGCAAACCCCGTGATTTGCGTGTTGCGATTTGGCCCTTCGACTCGCTGGCGGGGGCGGATATCGTGGTGGTTGAAATGTTTCCACGTCTCTATCCGATTCAAGGCGGATTAAATCCCAAAGAATGGTGGGCGCCCTCTTTCTTACCCAGCATTTTGCGCCATTACGGTGTCCGATCCCAGCGTGCGTGGCCCACGCATACTGAAGACGAAGTTGACGCCCTCTTCTCTGCCGCCGCAATACGCGACCTATCCAAACGACCAAACGTCTGGCAACCGACGGCAATGACACGGAGCGCGACGACCCACGAAGGCTGGATCTTTGGTGTCACATGAGCCGTCCCGTTGACGAAGCCATTCCACTGTGGCATGGTCTGCGGGCGATAGTTGCGGAAAAACGATGAACGCTCAATCCACCTACAAACGTATTCTGATCACCGGCGCCTCGGGATTTCTTGGCCAGCATGTCCTTGCGGCCCTGCGTGAAGCCGGTACGGCGGAATGTATTCCCGTGCGCAAATCAGATTATGACCTATGCGATGGCGATGCGACGCAACGTCTGCTGCAGGATACCCGACCCGATGCGGTAATTCATTTGGCGGCCAAGGTGGGTGGCATCATCGCCAACAAGGCCTATCCGGCGGACTTCTTTTACGAAAACAACTTGATCAATACCCATATGTTTCAGGCCTGCCATGCGGCAGGCGTTCAGAAACTCGTGACGTTCATGGGCGGCTGCTCCTACCCGGCCACGGCGCAGTCTCCGATTGACGAGTCGCAGATGTGGGAGGGCTATCCGCAACCCGAAAGTGCGCCCTATTCCGTTGCCAAGAAGTTGTTACTGATCCAGTCCGCAGCCTATCGCAGTCAATACGGCTTCAATTCGATCGTGCTGATTCCCGGAAACCTGTATGGGGAGCATGACAATTTCGATTGGGAATATGCCCACGTGATCCCAGCCATGATTCGCCGCTTTGTCGAGGCGACGGGATCGCAAAAGGAGACGATCACCTGCTATGGTACCGGACGACCGACGCGGGATTTTGTGTATGCGGCGGATGTGGCTCGTTTGGTACCCTGGTTTTTACAGTCGTATGACTCCTCGGAGCCGGTCAATTTATCCTCCGGCACGCGGTTATCGATCCGTGAGTTGGCCGAAACAATGGCTCGCGTGACAGGTTACGCGGGGACGATTGAATGGGATACCACCAAACCCGACGGCCAAATGGATAAGATTTTTTCTGTCGCGCGCATGAAGGCGCTGGGTTTGGACTGTCCGACGCCGCTGGAAACCGGTTTGCGGCGCACGGTGGCTTGGTTTCGTCAAGCCCGTGCCGACGGGACCGTACGGCTTTAAACGGATTGACCGCTCGGGTTCCGGATCAAGGCGCGCAGGGCTTCCTCGATCTGCGCGTGATCAAAACGAAACCCAAGCGCCTCTGCTTGGGCCGGTACCACCCGCTGGCTGGTCAGTAACAGCTCATCCGCCATTTCGCCAAAGGCGAGACGCATGCCCCAACGGGGCACCGGCAGAATGGTGGGGCGCGACAGCGCGGCACCCAACGCTTGGGTAAACTGCTGATTGGTACAGGCGCCCGGCGCCACCACATTGATCGGACCGGTATACGACTCGTTACCGAGCGCCTCGGCCATCAGGTTTACGGCATCGTTGATCGTGATCCAGCTCATGTACTGCCGGCCATCCCCCAATCGTCCGCCCACACCCCACCGAAACGCCGGCAGCATCGTTTTGAGGGCACCGCCGCGAGGACTCAAGATGATGCCAAAACGCAAATTAACGACGCGTATACCTTGATCGGTGGCGAGCGCAGCGGCGGCTTCCCACGCCTGGCAGACCTCGGCGAGAAAACCATTACCCCCATTACTGGCCTCGGTTAACGATTCCTCGTCGCGATGGCCGTAATAACCGGTAGCCGACGCGACCATGAAGAGGCGGGGGGGCGCGGACACCTGCTCAAATGCGCGCACCAATGCGTGGGTACTCTTGACACGGCTCTCCCGAATCAATCGCTTCTTGGTCGGGGTCCAGCGACCGATGATGGGTTCACCGGCTAGATGAATGACGGCGTCCCAGCCGCTCAATTGCTGAGGATTTTCGACCGCATAGGTATCCGCGTGCCAATGCACGGCATTCAGGGCGGGTGTCCGGGATAATGGCGTAATCTCATGCCCGGTCTCCGCTAAACGCGATCGCAGCGCCCCGCCGACAAGCCCTGACGCGCCACTCAGTAGAATTTTCATGGTCCCTTTCCTTTTCTTCCGATGTCATGCAGTATACGCTGCGCAGATGATGAAGCAATTCCGACCACAAGATGATCCTCGGTTTTATGTCCCGCCCGGTGGTCCGCCTCAAGGGCCCGGCCCCAGCCGTGAAATTTACGGGCGGATGGGCGAAGCGGCGATTTTCCAGATGTGCGCTGACTTTTATGCGGAATTGGAGCATTCCGACATCCGGGCGCTGTTCTCGGAAGATATGCCCACCGCTTCGGAGCGGCTAGCCGCCTTTCTCGTCGGCTTACTCGGGGGACCGCCGCTCTATCAACAGCGTTACGGCCCACCGCAGATGCGGGCGCGGCACATTCCGTTTGCGATTGACCAGCATGCCCGTGACGTCTGGTTGGACTGCTTTAAGCGCGTCCTCGAAGACGCCGAAACGCGCTACGGCTTCCCCGCCGAGCATAAGCAAGGATTTATTGACTTTCTCGATGGATTTTCGACTTGGATGATCAATCGGCGTTGACAGATCCGCGTCCTTGCGTCCCGTCTGCGGCGGATACCGAACAGGCCATGGCATCGGACAGGTAGAACAGGGCGATACCGGCGGCTACCGAGGCATTGGATGAATTCACGCGCCCCTGCATGGGAATCCGGACTACGTCATGGGCCGAATTAAGGATAAACTGGCCCACGGATTTATCCTCCCCGCCGATAACCAGAAATATCTTTTCATCGGCCTCAATCCGAAGGCGGGGCAAGTCGACGGTGCCTTTGGCATCAAGAGCGACTACCCGATACCCGTCGTCCAGCGCCGCGCGGAGGTACTGATTGGCCGAGCGATCGCGGCAAATACGGGCGTATTCCGATGCCCCGGCGGACACCTTGACCACGGACGGATAGATCTCCGGCGTCCCGCGCAGGGGCAGGCAGATCGCTTCGAACCCAAATACTTCAGCACTACGAATAATCCCGCCCACATTCGTTGGATCCTCGACATTATCCAATAGCAACAAACGCCGAACGCCGAGCAATTGGTCGAACGATTCATAGGGATAGGTGGAGGTCTTGATCACCACCCCTTGATGCTCTTTGCTGCGCGCTAGTTCGAATAGGCGGTGTTTGTCAACAAGCTGAATGGCCACTCCGCGTTCTTCCAGCAAACGGGCAAGCTTGGCCAGGCGTGGATGCTTGATCGTCGCCGCATTGATATAGGCCTCATAGATTTTGCGGCGCGCAGCCCGGGCCACTTCAAAGCAGGGGTTCATGCCATAGATATATTCTCGACTTCGTGGGGCCATGCGGGACACGCTATCCGAATCTATGAATGAGCGCAACCATCAACCCCCGTGTCAGGTCGGCGACGAATGCGAGCTGGAGATCCATGATTTGGCCTTCGGCGGTAGCGGCGTCGGGCGATTCAACGGTTACACCATCTTTGTGCCCTTTACCATCCCCGGCGAACGGGTCCGGGTCCGGCTGAGCAAAGTAACGCCCCGCTATGCGGAAGCGGGACTTGTCGAGATTCTGCAGGCCTCGGATCTGCGGACCGATCCCCCCTGCCCATGGTTCAAGCGCTGTGCCGGCTGCCAGTACCAGCACCTGACCTATCCGGCCCAGTTGACCGCCAAGACGCAGCAGGTGCAAGCGTTGCTTCAGCGTATTGGCCGAATCGCCGATGCCCCTGTACAACCGATTGTTCCGGCCCCGACACCGTGGGCCTATCGCAACAAGATCAGCCTTCACGGCCCCGGCACCCCAGCATACGTCGGCATTGCACATACCGATCGGGTCCCGGTTGATCGCTGTGCGATTGCCGAACCGGGATTGAACCAGGCGCTCGCGCAGTGGGGGGAAACGCACCCCAAGGGACTTGCCGCGCATGAAGACTTAACGCTCCGCTCGGACGCCGACGGCCAAGTGTGGACCACAACGAAATCGAGTTCAAAGCGAATCCGGCAACACATCGCCGGGATGGATTGGCAGACACCCATCGACTCCTTCTTTCAAGTCCATCCTGCAATGACGGAACGTTTGGTCGAGCATGTCTGTGCCCGCGTTCGCGCCTCCGGCTGTCGCACCTTGATTGATGCCTATGCCGGGGTAGGTCTCTTTGGCTTGTCGGCCGCGTCGCATGTCGATCAAGTATTCGCGATTGAATCCGATCCAGCCGCCGCACAGGCTGCGATGGAACACGCGAGGTCGCTGGACCAAGTCGAGGTCATCCGCCAGCGTGTCGAATCCGTAATCGACGAGCTGCTCAAGCAACTGCCCGCAGCGGAAACCATCTGCTTGCTTGATCCGCCGCGTGCCGGCTGTCACCCAGCGGTTTTGCAGGCGATCGCTACTCACCAACCGAATCGCCTACTCTATATCGCCTGTGCCCCGGATCGCCTGGCTCGCGATCTGCGCACACTAACCGCGGCCGGCTACGCCCTCGTCTCCGTCCAACCTTTTGATGTCTTCCCCCAAACCGCCCATATCGAGGTGGTTGCAGAGCTTGCCGCAACGGATTCTCAGCCATGAGAATGCATTCGCGTCGGGCGGAAATAAATTCTGGGAAGGCCACTGTACAAGCGGTCGGCATCACGCTATAGTGCTCGCTTCAGTCCCCAAAGGGGCTGCGGGCGCGCGTGGACCGGATCAAATGATGTTTACACCGTTTAATCAAATTATTGACGGCGCACTGCTAGGGTGCGCAAGTCGTTGTGTGCGCCGCTAATTCTCCATGAAGGAAGCAACCATCCACTTTACCAACGCGCGGGAAGCGCGTGATATCGCCGGTAGTCCCGTTGAGATTCTTAAACGAATCGAGTCGGCTTTTGGCGTGCGGCTAACGGCCCGGGATACGTGGCTACGCATTCTCGGTCCAGAGGAGGCGGTGACCCAAACCAGTCGTTTTTTCGAGCTGCTCCGGCATGCCCGGGATCAAGGGGTCATTCTCAGGGAACATGGCATCATCTATACGATGCAGCAGGTTCTGGCTGGGCGGGAGCAAGACTTGAACACGCTGTATCAGGCACGAATCGAGGTGGCCAACGGTAAGCCACCGATCTTTCCCCGCACCTTTGGCCACCGACTGTACGTGGATTCGATCCGTCGCAACGACGTCACCTTCGGAATCGGGCCCGCCGGCACCGGCAAAACGTATTTGGCCATGGCGATGGCCGTATCCACCTTGATGAAAGATGAAGTGAGCCGGATCATTCTGACCCGGCCCGCGATTGAGGCGGGCGAAGCGTTAGGCTTCTTGCCCGGTGACATTCAACAGAAGGTGCTCCCCTATCTTCGCCCGTTATACGATGCCCTGCATGACATGATGCCTGCCGAAGATATTGAGCGCAATATCGAGCGGGGCGTGATTGAGGTGGCGCCACTCGCCTACATGCGGGGCCGCACGTTGAATCACTCGTTCATCATTCTTGACGAAGCGCAAAATACCACGCCGGAACAAATGTTGATGTTCTTGACCCGGCTGGGGTTCGATTCGAAGTGCGTCATCACTGGGGACCTTTCGCAAATTGACCTGCCGCCTCACAAGGCGTCCGGCCTTACCGAGGCCCGACGGACCTTGGCTGACGTGGAGGGGATTGCCCTGATTGAAATGGGTGATCACGATGTGGTACGGCATGCGTTGGTGCAGCAGATTATCAAGGCCTATCGCGTGCATCGGGAGAATGGGAATGGGTCCGAAGCGAACGGCAGGACATCTAAACCGGTCAGCGGCACGAATGGGTAACGGCAAGGCGTATTGATGATTTCCTCCTTCAAAGACGCGCGGTTGAAAAAGGCGCGGATTCAAGACCGATTGCGCAAGTCGCGCCCTCCCGGTCACGAACAAAGCCATGGATGGCCGCTGTTGATTGCGATCATACTGTGGCTGCTGGTGGTGCTGATTCTGTTTTTGTCCGATCACTTACAGCAACCCCCGCTGGCTGAAGGACAGCGATCCCCGACCACGGTGATAGCCGAGGTGGACTTTGAGGCGGTGGATCAATCGGCGACGGATCTGATGCGGCGTCAGGAAGTGGATGCCGTCTTGCCGGTATTTGCGATCAACCGGACGGCTCTGCAATCGGCGTTACGCAACCTGGACCTCTTTTTCAACAAGTTAATTGAGATTCGTGACCTGACGCCGCCCCAACGCCAAGAAGCACTGGCGACGCTGCCGACAGGCGGTATGGCCTTGCCGCTTGAGGAAAGCCTGCGTCTGGTGACCGCTGGCAAGGAGGAAGGGTTGCGCGGTGCCTTGCGAGACAGCCTAAGTAGCGTATGGGCGGGAGGTATCGTTTCGGTATCGGAACGGGATAGCCGGTTTCATGGTGTCGCCGCCGCCGGAAACATATCCGTCGCACCGGGTGAAGCGCCGCTACGCACACCCGTTGCCATCGATCAACTTCGCACACCGGAGCAGGCTGCGGAACGGATCGTGGACTTGGTGCTTCGCCAACTCAATGACGCCGATGTCCAACCTGATATTCTTACCCGGCTCGCGCGTGAATTGATTCAGCCCAACCTAAGTTACGATGCCGTCCGAACCGACGCCGCCCGCCAACACGCGCAGGCGCAGGTGCAACCGGTGATGAAGCAGGTTCGGGCCGGGGCCACCTTAATCAACCAAGGCGACCGGGTAAACGCTCAACAGTTGATTGACTGGCTGGCGCATGAGCGGCGATTGGATGAATTGCAATCGACATGGGATCGACGGCTCCAATGGATCGGTCAGTCGTTGCTGATTCTTTTGGCGCTGGTGATTTGTTCCGGCCTGTTGCACATCGTCCGCCCGGACCTGGTGCTATGGCCGTCCCGGATTCTGCTGTTGGCGATCTTGTCCCTGCTTAGTGTGCTATCCGTGGCGGGGATGCTTTATGGCGCAGACAAGATTAGCTGGATGCGGACGCCGCTTCTGGAATCGATGCTGCTGCTGGCGTTTTCGCCAATTTTGGCGACCCTGTTGGTCGGGCCGGCCATTGCCGTCGTGGTCGGTGTGTGGACCAGCTTCACGGCAGCGGTAATGTTTGACAACAGCTTTTCCGTGTTTGCTATGGGGTTGCTGGTAACGATTATCATTGCCCACATTGCGCAAGGGGTACGGCTGCGCTCCCGCATGATACGCATTGGCTTGTGGGTTGGGTTGGCCAATGTCATTTATGGCCTGAGCTGGGCAGTTTTGACGCAATTACCGGGCAACCTGATCCTTCTGCAGGCGTTGACCGGCTTGGCTAGCGGTTTGGTAGCAGCCATTTTGGCTCTGATCCTCCTCCCCGCTTTTGAGGCACTGTTCGACGTGACCACCGACATCACCTTGCTGGAGCTTTCCGACATGGGCCACCCGCTGTTGCAGCGCTTGGCCATCGAGGCGCCGGGCACCTATCACCATAGCTTGATGGTCGCCAACCTAGCCCAATCCGCCGCAGCGGAAATAGGTGCGAACGGCCTGTTGGTGCGGGTCTGCGCCTATTTTCATGACATTGGCAAATTGACGAAGCCGGAATTCTTTGTAGAGAACACCCAGTTCCGCGAGAATCCCCATGACGATTTAACGCCAAGCATGAGCACGCTGGTAATCATTTCCCATGTCAAGGAAGGCGTGGGCATGGCGCGCCGGGCGAAGTTGCCCCCGCCCATTATTGAAGCGATTGAACAGCATCATGGATCCGGGCTTGTGGCCTATTTCTATCACCGGGCAAAGACTCAAAAGGATGAACAGATCACGGCGACAGGCAGCCCCCCCACACGGGAAATAAGTGAAGCGGATTATCGTTATCCGGGCCCCAAGCCGCAGAACGCGGAGATGGGTATTTTGCTGTTGGCAGACAGTGTCGAAGCCGCCTCGCGATCCATGGAAAAGCCCACACCGAGCCGGATCGAGCAATTGGTTCACGCAATCGTCGATTCACGCCTACACGATGGGCAATTGGATGAATGCGACTTGACCTTCCATCATTTGAAGGCCATCAAACGCTCCTTTATCTTCACCCTCACCAACATGCTACATGGACGTGTCCCCTACCCAACGGATGAACCTCGACATAAACAATCAACAGAAGCATTGCCCACTGGCGCGAACGGCGCTGACCGCGTTCACGCGGTGGGTCATGGAACAAGTGCAAGCACTTGATCCTTCGCTGCCATGGACCGGCCTATCGCTTGTGCTTACCGATCATGCAGGCATCACCGCCTTGCATGGCCGGTTTCTGCACCAGCACACCACGACCGACGTCATCAGCTTTGCGTATCCGCCCGCCCCGCCCGCCGAGCCGGGCGCTACAGGGGAGGTCATTGTCAATGTTGAACAGGCGCTGGAGATCGGCCCCAAGTATCAAGGCGCGGCATGGGAATTAGCGCTGTACATCGCGCATGGGTGCCATCATTTGTCCGGTGCCAACGACGACACGCCGGCGCGGAAAAAGGCGATGCGAACCATCGAAGAACAATGGTTGCGCACGCCCGAAGCCTCGGCCTGGATTTCTAAATTGATACTCAACCGCCCCACATGAACATGACCCTGCCCTACTTCATCTTACTACTCACGCTTACCACCGGTGTGGCTACCCTGCATCTATGTTTTCAACAGGCCGGCGATGCCGGCATTGCCCGATTTCTCGAGAAGTATCCGGGCATGCAGCGCTATCGTTTTTGGACACAGCGTTGGCCGATATTGTGCGCGACACTGTTACTGCTGCTGGGCGGGCTATTTATCGCCGCACTCCATCTGGTCCTGCCCCTGATACATGGTACGGCGGATGGCGGGCAATGGGGCGCCATTCTCGCCGTCATTCTTGTGTCCATACTCGCCTTGCACATCATTCCGGTGGCATTAGCGGAAAGCTACTCGGACCGACTCACCAGCATATTTCTGCCGTCTGTGGCGGGATTGACCGCCGTCCTATATCCGCTATCCCTGCTGATCGCAACGACGGAAAGGCAATTGACCCGCCTGTTCCGGGCGCAATCGCCGGAAGTCAACCGACCTTCCTCGGAAGACGAAATTATTTCCGTCGTCGACGATCAACATGCCGGGGATCTGGAGGAAACGGAGCGGGAGATGATCCGAAGCGTGCTCGAATTCGGAGAAACATTGACGCGCGAAATCATGACCCATCGGATCGACATTTTTGCATTCGAACACGCCACATCAATCAGCGACTGTATTGAACGATCCAAGCAATCCGTTCACTCCCGTTTCCCGGTCTACGCCGGCAGCCTGGATGATGTCCGCGGCGTGGTCCATGTGAAGGATTTGATGCGGGCGCTCAGTGAAGGCCATGGCGATCAATCGATTGCCTCGCTCTGCAACAAAGTCACCTTTGTGCCTGAATCCATGCCCATCGATGATCTTTTCCACCTGATGCGCACGGCGCGCGCCCAATTGGCGCTTGTGGTGGATGAATACGGAGGTACGGCGGGGTTGGTCTCGATAGAAGACATCATTGAGGAGCTCGTCGGCGAGATTCATGACGAATACGACACTGCGGAAAACCCCATTCAAGCGATGCCGGACGGAACGTTCTTAGTGGACGCCCGCGAACCGGTACATGAGATCAATGAGCGCTTGAAGATTGCCATCCCGGAACACGACGATTACGACTCGCTAGGCGGCTTTATCTTTCAGCAATTGGGCCACATCCCCTCGCCTGGCGAAACCGTATCCTTGGACGATGGCACCGAAATCCGAATTCAAACGGCCGTGCCGAACCGGATCATAAATGTTCGGCTGTCCTTGCCACCGCCTCAGTCTCAAGCTGAATAACGGGAAAGCGGCCCATCGGCACGAACCGACGGGCCGCTTTGTGGGGGTGATTGCGAAGTTGTATTAGTATTTTACCGAGCAACCATAGGGCTGCGTGACCGGGATTTGCACGTCTTCGCCAGCCATGGCCTGTTCCAACGCCATGACCACATAGTTGTCGGCCCGCTCGATGTCCGCCGACCGGGTCGACCGAATGCTGTCAATCGCGCCTTGGTAGATCAGGATTCCATCGGGATCGATGACAAACATATGCGGCGTCACGCGCGCACCGAATAAGCGCCCGACATCGCCCGGCTCATCATAAAGATACGCCGTATGATGTGCGCCTTTTTCCTCTGAAATCCGGGCCGCTTCCTCCTTGGTATAGTACCCCTGCTCTCCCTCGCGAGATGAGCAAATGGTCAACCAAATCACGCCACGCTCGGTATATTCCTTTTGCAACCGTTGCATTTCGCCGGGGCGGTAAAACTTCACCACAAAGGGACAGCCATGATTAACCCATTCCAGCACCACGAACTGGCCACGAAAGTCGCTCAGCGAGTGTTCATTTCCAAGCACGTCAGTCAACGTAAAGTCGGGCGCTTCCGCACCCACTTCCACTGCTGCCTCCGCCCGCATCATGAGCGCGCCACCCAACACGAACAGGGCCAACGCACCAGTACCGACTCGATGTCTCCACTTCATTTTGTGTCCTCCATTTCCCCCCGTCCATATCCACAGCGTCATCTTCGGGACGGTGAACGAAGATAACACGGGACCCGCCTTTGCCAGCCAAGTCCCTCAACCTAAATCTTTTCAACCGCATCCAACACAATACGAGGCGTCAGGAGCTCCGGCAGCGTTATCGACTCAGCGGCCGGTCCTGCCCCATACAATACATAAAATGGCACACTGCTGCGCCCGTATTCGGCCAGCACATTGCCAATCACGTCATCGCGATTAGTCCAATCGGCCTTTAAGGGGACGATGCCTTTGTCCGCAAATGCCTGTTGCACCCGCGAAGACGAGAAAGCTACCCGCTCGTTCACTTGACAGCTCAAACACCAAGCTGCCGTAAAATTGATGAACACCGGCTGACCGGCCGCCCGCAGCTCATCGAAACGCTCCGGTGTGAAGTTCTCCCAAGCCATTCCGGAGGCGCTCCCGCCGTCAGTGGCGTCCAACGCATCCAGTTCCGATGCCGCCACCAGACCGAGGCCCAGTCCGCCAAAAATCAGTACCGAAGCCACAATCCGGGCCGTTAACCGGGTCGGGAAAGCACGGGCAATATGCCCCCAGCGTCCAAGAACCCACGTCCCGAACCCGACGACGAAAAGCACACCGAGCAATAAGACTACGGCATCACCGCCCGCCATAATGCTCAAGACCCAAGCCAACCAAACAACCGTCGCCACGAGCATCCAGCCCATGCTCTGCTTGAGGGTTTCCATCCAAGGCCCTGGCTTCGGAATGCGCTTCAACCAGGACGGGAAAGCGGATAGCAGCACATACGGCGAAGCCATGCCGGCGCCCAGCGCTGTAAACACCAGCAACGCTTGCACGGGCGAAAGCGTCAATGCGTACCCCAGGGCGGCCCCCATAAAAGGTGCGGTACAAGGCGTTGCAATGACGGTGGCCAATGCGCCACTGAAGAACGAGCCCGTCCAGCTTGAGGTCCCCGTCGCCTTTTGACCAATGCCCATCCAGGAGGTGCCCACTTCAAATACACCGAACAAGTTTAGGCCGAGCACGAAAAAGAGCACGGCCATCCCCAACAAGAACATGGGCGATTGTAAATGAAAGCCCCACCCCAATTGCTCCCCGCCGGTTCGCAGGGCGATCAACAGGCCAGCCAAGATCCAAAAGGATACCAACACCCCTAATCCAAAGATTGCCCCGTGCTTAAAGACGGCGGCATGTTCTTCCTCCGCCTGACGCACGAACCCCATGATCTTAATCGAGATTACGGGAAAGACGCACGGCATCAGATTCAAAATGATTCCGCCTAGAAAGGCGAAGATTAAGGCGACCCCCAATCCGGAGAGCGCCGGCGTGTCGGAGCCGACAGCGGCTACAGCCGCTGATGCTTCGGATACCGGCACATCAACAGCCAACGCAGGACCGGCGTCAATACCCGGCCAGAATTCATCGGCCACCAAGACGCCGCGCAATCGCGTGACATCGACATCAAACAGACGGTTGCGGGGCAAGATGATCCTAGCCTGTGCACCGGATACGGTGGCGACTGGATCGGGCATGTACTCGACCAGCTCAGGGTCTTGCGCAAAAAAACGAATGGCGTTTGGCCAACTATCCGCATCTTCCGGACGATGAATGACCAGTCGAATGTCGCGATCGGACTTGGTGG
>SKLK01000226.1 GCA_007123265.1 Kiritimatiellia bacterium | reverse complement strand
ACCGGCTATGCGGTTGTAGCAGTGGTACCAGGTGGCTGCATGGTCGAGTTTAAGTCGTGCATATCTCATGTGTGGCTCCTTTCAGGACATCGTGTCCTATACCCTCAAAGAAGCGAGATGATCGAATTTCCGGATATTTTTTTGCTTAGTTCAGTCTGGGTTTCGTAAAGCGTTTATAGTCGGATATTTCGGTCTCAAAAGAAAGTTCACGATGAGCTCGTCACGCCACTATTTCTCTGTCCCTAGTGATGCTAGTGAGGTTCGAGTGAGAGGTGACTGACAGGGAGAGCGCCACAGTTTCTCTGTCCCTAGTGGGGGAGGGTGACTTCGAGTCGGAAGTATGCTCCTGGAAATGCCTGCATATCCACCGGTATTGCGGTCCAGGTGCCATCGCCGATAACGGGCTCAAGATTCACCCGCACCCAAGCGACAGGGTTCAATGTGTCTGTGCGCCAGAGATAGTAGTGTCTACCCTCATGTGCCATGAACTCGATAAATGTTGCGGCCTCGGCGATGGCCTCAGCGATGAGCCGGTCATCGGGGTCGTGAGGATCGGTTCCGGCGATATATGCCTGCCAATAAGTGTATTCATGATCCGGAATCAACTCGTCCGGCGCGGTCTCCGGTGACAAGTCGTTTTCTACTAGCCACGTGATAAATGCAACGTCGTCCGGTTCGGAGGCTAGAAAACGGCGGGATGCAGACCGGGAGTCGAATCCCTCGCGCGCGAACGTGACGTGGAAATTATGTTCGAAATCGGCATCGCCATTGAATAAGGCGGGCAGATTGGTGAAATAAATCGCGTGGTCCCCATCCCCGCCAGGTACATCATACTGAAGCCGTTTGCCTACGTTTGGTTGTGGTTCATCATTAATGGATAGGGAAAACGCGTCCAACTGCTCCCCGGGCCAAAGCCCATCCCACAGCTCCCGGCTGAGCCAGACTTCCAGTTCGCCGTCGTCCGGAAAGATAGACAAAGCTGGTGGATCCATAATCCGAATCCGATAACCACCTCCGGTCACTAAATCCCTGGTTAACGTAGTGAAGTGACCCTCTACATCACTCAATTCCAAGTCATCCGAAGAACTGATTTCGCGCAAAACCACATGGATACGCGCCCATCCGGACTCGGGGATGTCGTCGTAATTAAATCGCCACTCTTGCTCCATTGTGCCGTCTGTGCCTGGTGCAGGGACACTCCTACGCGTGGCCCGCTCCCATGGGCGGGATACCCAATCCGCCTGATTTTCAGATTCTTGAATCTGGTACCACACGTCGGTCACGGTCATGTCAGACCGCACAACTACCCCATAACTGCCTCCCACCCACTCGTTGTCGTTGGGCGGCCATAGGAATCGGCCGGTGGGCCGCTCGACATCGTAATAAAATGTCTGCACCCGTTCACGATAGATTGGCGCATGTCCCGCGTCGCGCCCCAAAAAGGCCTTGGTACGAAGGACGTGAAAGCCCTCCCGTAAACCAGTTTCCAGTTGATCGATATTCCAATTATTGTGCGGGAAATGAGCAATGGTCTCGGCATTGAAGTTCGTGATCACGAATTTGGTCTCCATCCGCTCACCCCGCGAAATTCGGTCCAGGCTAAAAGGGAACTGAGGATCCACATCTTCACGGTAGGCACCAATCTTATATCGCACGACCGTTCCAGTCTGCTGGGCGGGAATCGTACCGACCCACCAATGCTGATCCGTTTCCGGTTCGCGATCCCACGTCATCTCGACGACGTGCGTGGTGCCTTGCCCGATACCGCCTGATCCTTCCGGCCAGGAAGCGCCGTCAGTCGTAAAATAGATGAAGACACGATTGTTTTCATGGGCGGGCAAATAGCCGATTTCCACCTCCAATTGAACCGATTGTCCCGCTGCCGCTTCGGGTGCCGGAGAAAATTGAGCGGCGATCGATGGATCATGATACAGCCACGCGGGACCATGCGTGTGGTCCCAGTCATTGTGGGTATTCGAAGGATTAATGACCGCGATCCCGGATTCGCCGACGGTCAGTGCATAGGCTGTGGCTCCGGGTGATCCCCAACGGTTATAGGCGGTATTGACCGATGCGAATTTTTCAGCGATACGGTGAACGAACTGCATTTGTTCAAAGCCTAAATAGAGATCGGTGGCTTCACCCGGTGGATGATCGCGTCCGCCGACCCGGCTATTGTTGACGCTGTCCCACATCTGGGCATTGAGGTCAATGCCGCCATTCAGCTTCATCAATATGTGATCCGCCGTGCCATCGGCACGTGCTACAAAGGTTAAATTGGTCGGCGAGGTAATCCGTGGGACCGGCATATGATAAGTGCGGTTGGTCGTGTCGGGATTCGGCAGGCCGTAGGGATTGAAGGCGGGATCGCCATCGCGTCCGTCAGTCCGCGGTACCCAAATGGTCTGCGCCGGTTGGCCGTCCTCGATAATCATGATGGGTTGGATATCGCGTTCCCACCAATTGCCCTGTTGCCAAACCGTTGGCATTTCCGGAATCCGCCAGGACACGGCCCACCAGTCGCCCGGCCCGACCAGAATCGGATCGCCGCTTAGCTCGCGTACGCGACCGTTCTGCACCTGCACCGGAAAAGCGCCCCAGTGACTGTACTTGTAGAGCACATCGCCCTCGTTGAAAACCGAATCGACCAGTTCGAATGGGAATCGGTCCCCGCCCGCGAAACGCCTGGTCAGCGCAAACATCATACTGGCACCGTTATGGGTATTGGCCGATCCACGCACCCATACTGCGTGATCCTGGTCGCTCCACAATCCCCACTGACCGCCCCAACCAAAATGGCGACGGATATGCAGCAAGTTGGGGAGCCAGGCGCCGTAGGTGGATTGGTTGAATTGCCCCAAAAACGGGATATACGATGGATCCGGAAAATAGTCAGGTGGCCCAGCCTGATTATAGCCATCGGTATATACAATCGGTAACCCCTCGCGTGCGAGCATCAATGCATGCGCCTGGGGGCGGTTGCCCCATGGATGAGCCGCATCCCCCCCCCACAGGTGGTTGTTGTCATGACTCATGACGTAATGGACCACAGCGTTGGGGTTCCCGCCATAGATTCCCCATGACCGCGCATCCATACCGGCCAGTGAGTGCCCGACGTTGTCATTCACCTGATTCAAGAAGTCATCATTGGCGATGCGCATGCCGCGATCCATGTACGGCTGAACCGCTGGCGGTGCACCCAGATGCTCGCCAAACGCCATGGCATCGTTGCGGGGCATGCTGGGCTCGAACACCGAATCACGATGGTTGTCCCAGTCGTTGAATCCGTGCGTGATATTGTATTGCCACTGAAACTGGCCGGTATAGCCGAAATTGCTTTCATCCGCGCCCGCGCCCTCGGCTCCGAAAAAGTCCGCCCGCACATGCTTGACTGCATCCAGCCGAAAACCGTCCGCCCGGGTCGTATCAATGAACCAGCGCACCGAGCGCATGAGGAAGTCGTTGACTTCTTCGGCATAGCCTTCCGGATGCTCGTCCAGCATTTCCTGTGTGATCTGGCCGAACCCGACATGGTTGCCGTTGTGATCGAAGTCGTAAAACTCAGGATTATGCGGATGCCGCACGCCCGCCCATTTCTGTGTCACAGCACCCTCATGCGAGCCGAAGCTGTTGTTGTCGCCACCCCAATCGGTCGCGATATCCCATGAGAACGGGTTTCGGTATAAGACCTGCCATTCGTCCTCCCAATCCGGCCAGTCGATTTTGTAATAGGTGCCATCTTCGCGGCGGATGATGTGGAAGTCCGCCGGCACAAAACCCAGATCATTGAGCTCATAGGGTTCGCCCTCCGGCATAAACCCGCCGGTATGGGCCATCACGTTGTCGAAATAGACCCGCAATCCGAACCGGTGCGCCACTCGCATCATGTGCAGCAGATCCGTCTTAGTGCCGTACATGGTTGCACCGCCCGCCCGGGGCTGGTCGCCCAAATCGAAACGATCGGAAACATCGTATCCGACCGATAGTTGTCCGCTGGCCTTTTGCGGGACCGGTAGCCACAGCGATGTGTAGCCAGCCTCGGCCAGTTCTGGAATCCGTTGGGCAATTTCAAGCCAGGTGGTGCCAAAATACTGCAGGATCACCTCCGTCGAATTCTCTAGCGACCATTGGGGGGTGCCGATCGTGATGTGGCCGATGCCGCTGACCGATTTGGTTCGGTTTGTCGCCCCGGCGCTTTCATGGTTCACCACGCCTGTGTAGGCCTCTAAATCCTGCGGCGAGAATTGCAGCCAAACGGTGCCACCCGCTGATGACAACAGCAGGGTGTCGCTAAACGGGCCTGTTTCGGTTGGCGCCACGGCGAACGGGGCTGGGACCGAGACGGTGATTCCCTCTGTCAGCCCTGATCCGATCACCGCATAGTGGGTTGACACCGAGGTGAATACGTCCACCTCGCCAAAGGCGATATCGCCTTGCGGCAATGCGATGGTGGGCACTATCTCTTCGAGTGTGGTCGCTTGGGCCGTTGAGCCACTGGAGTAGAAGTGGTTGTTGATGGAAAAGAAGCGGTAATAGTAGGTCGTATCTTCGTCCAGACCGGTATCGGTAAATGTGGTGCCGGAACCGCTATAGACCAGTGTCCCGCCGGCAAAGCTTTGCCCGACGGCTGGCGGAGCGCTGCCATTGGTCGGTGCCGTGAACGTTCCGCTGGTATTCCGCACAATCACTACATTGCGGCTGGACCATCGTGACCAGGCCAGCTCGATAGTGTTACCGCTTAGTGCCGTGGCAGAGGGATTCGCGGGGTTCCCGATTGCCGTAATGGTGAACGTGGCGCCGTAGTCGGGGTTGGCGCTATCCCAGAATTGCCAGTTTCCACCGCTCCAATTCCCTTGCGCCTGAAAATATACCTGCAACGTGTAGGAACCGGGGGCACGATGGGTCAACGGTATGTTTTGCGTCGTTTGATCCCACATTCGGTCATTGCCTGCATGGGAGCGCTGATCCAAGGTGATTTGTGTAAACGCGCCGCTGGTGCCGACACGATAGAACATTCGCACGTTCGTGACCCAATCACCGCTGTCCTCCCATGTATTGGCCTCGGCTCCGTTCAGCACCCGGACATCGCCTTGCACCCAGCTGCCTAGGTTCACGCCGTTGAAGCCGGTTCCCATCGGATCGCCAAAGTACTCGTTCCCGGCGCCACGGTTGATGATCACGAATTGTTTCCAAAAACCAGCGCCAGCCTCTGCCGCCTGCGGCCAAGCACCCGCGAGCAGCAGACTGCCGACCGCAAGCGCCCAGTTAAGTAGCTTCCGGATCCGGCGCATCGGGGCCACTGAAGCTGGGAGGGAGGCAAACTGTATTCGTT
>SKLK01000213.1 GCA_007123265.1 Kiritimatiellia bacterium | reverse complement strand
GGATTAAACGAGCGCGCATGATGAGCACGAAAAGAAAATGTCTAGTGGTACAAGTGGCGGCATGGAGTGCCACGCTCGCGGAGCAGATGCTGCGGCGTCCCGGCAACCTCGCGGTGCATGCGATCGATCCGGTGTTTCCAGCGGTGACCTGCCCGGCACAGGCGAGCTTCCGCACCGGCACAAAGCCGACCCAGCACGGCATGATTGCCAATGGCGTCTATGACGACCGGCTAAAGAAGATCCTGTTTTGGGAACAAGCCGCGTCGCTGGTAAAAGGGCCGCGGATATGGGACGCCTTTCGCGCCCAAGGCGGCACGGTGGGGATGATGTTTTGGCAACAGAGCCTGGGTGAATCGGTCGATTTGATTGTGTCACCCCGTCCCATTCACAAACACAGCGGCGGCATGATTCAAGCCGTGTACACGAAACCTGCGTCGCTGTATGAGCGCCTGCGCGCGCAGGTCGGCCGGGACTTCAATCTGATGCATTATTGGGGCCCACTGGCTTCGCGGAAATCGAGCGAGTGGATCGTGGCGAGTATCGAAGCCGTTTTGCAGATGCCGGATGTGGCGCCGGACCTGCTGATGACCTATATCCCGCATTTGGACTATGACCTGCAACGTCACGGTCCGGCGCACCGCAAGGTGGAGCGCGCCCTGAACGAATTGGCGGGCTATCTGCAACGCCTCTATGAGGCCGCGCAAGCGGCGGGGTATGAGGTGATTTTTATCGGCGATTACGCCATCGGCGAGGTGTCCGAGGGCGCGGTGTTTCCCAATGGCGCACTGCGCACCGCCGATCTGTTTGCGACGCAATCCGTGCGCGGTATGCAGTATCCGGATTTCTTTTCCGGCCGCGCCTTTGCCATGGTGGATCACGAGGTGGCCCACGTCTATACGCGCGATGAAGAAGCGCAGGCGCAGGCGCAAGCGGCTTTGTCGGACCTGGTCGGGGTGGCTGAGGTCTTGGATCGCGAGGCGCAGGCGGCATGGGGTATCCAACATCCCGCCAGCGGGGATCTCGTATTGGTGGCGGAAGCGGGCTACTGGTTCGCTTACCCGTGGTGGACCGATCGACAAGAGGCACCGGACTTTGCGACGCACGTCGATATCCATAACAAGCCCGGCTTTGACGCGTGTGAGTTGTTTTTCGGTTGGCCGCCCGGCACGGTCAGTGTCGATACGACCAAGGTGAAAGGCTCCCACGGACGCGTGGGACCCGATCGCCGTATTGCCTTGGCTGGAACAATGGACTGGAAGGCGGCACCGGCCGATCCGGCGGACGTGGGTGCGGCGCTTGGCCGGTGGTTGGTCGGTTAAACACGAGGTCTGAATATGTTGGTGGCACGCGAGTGGCAGGATTACGAATTGTTGGACGCCGGCAATGGCGCGAAATTGGAGCGCTGGGGTAATGTGATTCTGTCGCGCCCCGATCCGCAAGCGATTTGGCCCCGGCAACGCGACGATCGGTTCTGGTCACGTGCCGATGCGGTCTATCATCGCAGCGAGAGTGGCGGCGGTCGCTGGACGATGCAGAAACAACTCCCGCGTCAGTGGTCGATTGGCTACCGGGACTTGCGCTTCCATATCGAGCCCACGGGCTTTAAGCACACAGGTCTATTTCCTGAACAGGCCGTGAACTGGGACTGGATGCGGGCCCTCGTGCGTGACGCAGGCCGCCGTGTGCGGGTGCTGAATCTGTTCGCCTATACCGGTGGCGCGACGGTGGCCTTGGCGGCAGCCGGTGCGGAGGTGTGCCATGTGGATGCCGCCAAACGCATGGTCACACGCGCCCGCGAAAATGCTCAGCTTTCCGGCCTGGGCGAGCGTCCGGTCCGCTATATCACGGACGATGTGCAAAAATTCATTCAACGGGAACTGCGTCGCGGGAACCAGTACGAGGCCATTGTGATGGACCCGCCGACCTACGGGCGGGGGCCGACGGGGGAGCTGTGGAAGCTGGAGGAGGCCTTGTTCGAGTTGATCCGCGATTGCGCACGCCTTTTATCGGATCGGCCCCTGTTCATGCTCGTTAATTCCTATACCACCGGATTCTCTCCGCTGGTCGCGGCCAATATGTTGAAACGGGAAGTCAGCGCCCGTTATGGCGGTCACGTGCAGAGCGGCGAGGTGGCGTTGCCGATCACGGATTCCGCGCTCGTACTTCCGTGCGGGGCCTACGGCCGTTGGTCGTTGCAGGGTCCTGCGGATTAAACGGCCATGTCGGAAGCGCCGGAAATCCCGATTCTGTACGAGGACAATCATCTACTTGTGATTGTGAAGCCGCCCGGCCTGCTTAGTCAAAGCGACGGTTCGGGGGCGCCGGATGTGCTGACGCTGATGAAGGCGAGCGTAAAGCGCCGTCATCAAAAACCCGGCCAGGTGTACCTTGGTCTGGTCCACCGATTGGATCGCCCCGTCGGGGGCGTTATGGTGTTGGCGCGTACATCGAAGGGTGCCGCCCGTCTGTCGGCCCAGATTCGGGAGCGCCGGTTTGAAAAGGTGTATCTGGCCGAGGTCGAAGGCTGTCCCACACCGCAAGCGGGCGAGCTGTGCCATGCGTTGCTAAAGGATACGAAGCACAATGTCGTTTCGGTCGTTGACCCGGCCACGCCGCGTGCGCAGGAAGCACGACTGGAATATGTCGTTGAGTCTTTTGCGCAGGGGATGGCCCGGGTACGGATCCAGTTGCATACCGGACGGCCACATCAAATCCGCGTGCAAATGGCGGCGATTGGTTGTCCGTTGGTCGGCGACCGGAAATATGGCGCGAGCAGCGCCGGGGACTTGGCCTTGTGGGCTTGTCAAATCGGCCTGGAACACCCCACGCGTGGCGAGTGGATGACCTTTGCCGCACCGTGGCCCGCAGGGGAGCGGGGCGGTTGAGTATTCGTCAGCTTACTTCGCGCGCCGTGCCTTGGCGGTAGAGTGGTAGGGCCCTGACTTCGGCAGCCAATCGTTTACCACGGCATTCGATCTCGAGCCGGTGTCCCGGCTGGGCGTGCGTGTGCTCGACGTAGGCCATTGCGGCGGCCACGCCGAGGCTAGGCGCAAAGGAGCCGCTGGTAATCGTCCCTACGTGCTCCGCGCCGTCCCATACCGTATCCCCGGCCCGTGCCGCGCGCCGGCCTTCGAGTACCAGACCCACCAACCGCTCGGTCGGGCCGGCGGCCAACGCGTCGCGCACGGCTTCCGCGCCAATGAAGGGTTTATCCAAATCCATGAACGCGCCACCCGTGGCTGCGGCAGGTGTGCGATCCGGGCCGAGTTCGTGACCGTACAGGGGATAGCCCACCTCCATGCGTAAAGTGTCCCGTGCCCCCAGGCCGGCGGGCCGAATGTCGCCGGACGCCGTCAATCGTTGCCAGACCCGCTCGGCCTCGTCGGCGGGGAAATAGATTTCGTAACCCCATTCACCCGTGTAGCCCGTACGGCTGAGCAGGCAGGGCATGCCATCCAACGTCCAATCACAGGCGCGAAAGAATTTCAGATCCGGCAATGCGGTGCCCAAAATCTGTTCCAGCATCCGTCTCGATTTTGGTCCTTGAATATCCAGTTTGGCCGTGGCGGCGGAGCGATCCTCGAAACGCGTTTGGGGCGCGCAGTGGGCCTGAATCCATTCCGCGTCGGCGGCGCAGGTGCCCGCATTGACGACCAGGTAGAACCGGTCATCCCCCAATCGGTAGCAGGTTAAATCATCGCGGACGCCGCCATCGGGATTCAGCAGAAAACCGTAGCGGCATTGATAGGGTTGAATCGTGCGGATGCGTTGCGTCAATAGCCGCTCCAGATCCGCCTCCGCCGTCGGACCGCTGAGTTCGAATTCGCCCATGTGCGAGGTGTCGAAAATCGAGGCCGCGTGGCGGGTGTAGCCATGTTCTTCTACGATCCCTTGATACTGAATGGGCATCGCCCAACCGGCAAACGGCGCCATCCGGGCCTTGTGGTTAAGGTGTTGGTCATAGAGCGGGGTTCGTTGATCCATCGGTGCATTCCTTTGATTGGTAGGCACTATGCCACGGCGCGCCCACCAGGTCAAAGGCCCTGTTATGATCCTGCTTGTTGGATTGACCCCGTGTGCGCGAGCGTGCTATGCACTCGCGTGGCGGGGAGTTGGAGGAGACGAAAGATATGGCCAATCAAGCGAAGCGTGTCGTGGTAACGGGTATGGGCGTGATCAGTCCGGTCGGGAACAATGTGCCCACGTTCTGGGAAAATCTGTGTGCCGGGAAGAGCGGGGCCGGTCCGATCACCAGTTTTGATACCGAAGCGCATGCGACCAAGTTCGCCTGCGAGGTGAAAGACTTTGATCCCTTGGCTTACATGGATCGCAAGCGCGCCAATCGCCTCGACCGCTTTGGCCAGTATGCCATGGCCGCCGCGATCGAAGCGCTGGCCGATGCGCAATTGGATCCAGCCACCCTGTCCGAGCCCGAACGGGAACGGTTTGGTGTGATTATCGGGAACGGCGTGGGCGGCTTCCAGTCGTTGGAGTCTCACTTCGCCAATTTCCTGGCGCATGGGCCGCGCCGGATGTCGCCCCTCTACATTCCCCTGATTATCCCCAACATGCCCAGCGGCATCCTCGCGATTGACTTCGGCTTCAAGGGCCCAACCTACACGGTCGCATCGGCTTGCGCGACCGGCAACAATGCCTTGTTCGATGCCTGGTCATTGATTCAGTTGGGACATGCAGACCGGGTCTTGGCCGGGAGTTCGGAAGCGTGCATCACGCCCGGTATGGTGGCCGGATTCAATGCTGCCAAGGCGCTGTCCACGAACAACGAAAATCCGGCGCAAGCCAGTCGGCCCTTCGACGCCGACCGCGATGGTTTTGTTATGGGCGAGGGCGCGGCGCTGATGGTTTTGGAGTCGTACGAGAGTGCGCTCGAGCGGCAAGCGCCAATCCATGCCGAGGTGCTTGGCTTTGGTTTGTCGACCGATGCCTATCACATCACTGCTCCGGAACCGGAAGGTATGGGCGCGTCGCGTGCCATGCGCGATATGCTGGACCGGGCCGGTGTCGCTCCGGAGGAAGTCGACTATGTGAATATGCACGGGACATCGACCAAGCTCGGGGACATTGCGGAAACGAAAGCGATTAAGCGGGTGTTCGGTGAGCATGCGTACACGCTTAAATGCTCCTCATCAAAGAGCATGACCGGGCACATGATCAGTGCGGCGGCGGCCGCGGAGGCGTTGGTGACGATATTGGCGATCGAGCATGATTGCATTCCGCCGACGATTAATTTTACCAGCCCGGACCCTGAATGTGATTTGGATTATACCTTTAATCAGGCGGTATCGACGCCGGTGCGGATCGGGATTAGTAATTCCTTCGGTTTCGGTGGGCACAACACCAGTGTCCTGTTTCGGCAAGCGCCCGAGTCATGAAGACGGCCCGGGCAAAAGAAGCTCGGTCCATGCCTTCTTTGCGAGTCCGCATGGAGCCCGTCAACGAGGTCCACGATTACTGGAGGTTGTTATGAGTCTACGCGTTATTCATCGCTGGCTGGCCCTGTGTATCCTCGCTTCGGTTGCGCCTGCAAAGGCGGAGGTGGACGCCGTTCTGGATCAAGTCGCCGACCACTTGTCACGGATTGAGCAGTTTCATGCCGAAGGCGTCATGCGCGTCGTGTGGCTGATCGACGGCGAGCGCACCGAGATGGACTATGCGCCTGCCCTGACGTTTAAGCGGCCCAACCAAATGCATGCCACCTCGGGCCAGCAACAGATCATTTCCGATGGAACCAACGTATTCCTAATTGCTACGGAGTCGAAGAATTATGCTGTGTGGCCAATTGTTGACTCGCTTGAAGACGTGGTATTGTCGGAAGCGGTGCAGGCTTGGTCCTCGTGGTGGCCGATGTCGAAATCCCTGATCAGTCGTGATCCGCGGCATCGGTTGGACGAGTTGAAGCGGTTTGACGTGGAACTCCTGCCGGCGGAGGAGGTGGACGGGCACTTGTGTTGGGTGATTCGTTACGAATCCGAGCTGACCTACTTTAGCCAATCGACGGTGTCGACGGTATGGGTCGATCAGCAGACCGGGGTGTTGCGGAAACATGAAACGCGTCCCAAAGATCGGGAGGCCGCTGAAGCAGCCGGTCGGGCGCTGCTTGAGTCGTCTTATTCATTGACCCACGTGATCGTCAACGAGGATGTGGACGAGTCCCTCTTTCGGTTCGATCCGGGTGACGAATACACCACGTTTTATGGGGGGCAGGCGCGGTCGGCCGGTTTGATGCGGTTTGAGTTGAGCGGTGTGGAAGCGCCGGATTTCGAGTTGGAATTGCTGGACGGATCGACATTCCGATTATCGGAACACCGCGGCAAGATCGTTGTGCTGGATTTCTGGGCGACGTGGTGCGGGCCCTGTGTCCGGGCACTGCCGGACGTAAAAAAATTGGACGAAACATATCGCGGCCGGGGTGTGGTGGTCGTGGGCGTGAGCCGGGACCGTGCCAGCGATGAAAAGCGCGTCCGCGAAATGGCGGAGGAACACGGGCTGGATTATCCGATAGGCATCGATACGCGTGATATCGCCACACCGTATTACGTGCGCGGAATTCCCTGTGTGGTCGTGGTGGATGCCGAAGGCGTGGTGCAGGGGCGTAAGGTCGGCTATTCCACGGGGGGAATGAAGGCGCTGGCGGGCGACATTGACCGGCTTTTGGCGGGCGAAGCGCTCGACACGGCCCAGCCGATGACCTCCGAGGAGATCAAGGAGATGCAACGGGAGCGCGTCCGTAGCCAACCCGCCCGGCATACGGTGATGAATGAGAAATTCTTCAAGGCCCAATGGGAAACCGATATCCGGTCTCCGGGCCACAGTGGGCGATTCGGCAACCGCATACAGGTACGCATTGTGCCGCCTACTTTTGCCGTGAGTACCGGTAGCAGCGTCACGGTACTGCGCCGCAGGGACGGAGCGACGGTTGCGGAGATCCCGTTGCCGGAAGAGGCGTGGCAGTCTGGCGAAATGCGCCAACGACCGGCACACCGGCATGTACGACACCCAGATGGTGGCGTGGTTGTTTCTGCTCAGCAATTTATGCAGCCGAGGGAAACGGATCGGGGCACAACGACGTGGCATTTGGAGCGAACCACCTTGCTGGGGCACAATCACGATGGTGAGCAGGTCTGGTCGCGTGAGTTCGGCGACCGTAATTTTATCCAGTCAATCGATGTGATTCCTGTGTCTGAAGAAGAGGACGTGTTGTTGTTGGCGTTTTGGAACCGGTTTCTGCTCGTGTCCGCCTATGGTGAAGAGCTGCTGGATCAGTCGGTGGCGCCATCCGATCGCATCGATATCACGCAGGATCCGGTCGATGGACGCATCCTCTTTTACGTCTCGGGCGTGGTGAACGGGAGTTACGAGCTGGTCTTGCCTGCAACGGCACCTGACGAACTGCCGTGAAGAGGATCAGACCAGCATAAACACCTTGCGATGAGCTAGCGCATTTGAATCGATCCTGTAGCCGTCGATTCCGGCTCAACTCAGCGTCATTTCGAGGACCCTTATCGACGCCGCGCTGATTGGCTTGTGGGTAGAACCCTGAATAACGCAACTTATTGTCATGTCGAGCGTAGCGAAGCTTTCGCCCGGGGTGACCGGTGGGGCGAGCCCTACGGGCGGGCGTTCAGTTGTTGTTTCATCATGCGCACGATGACGGCGATGACCAGCAGGCTGGTGAGGGCGATTGCCAGGGTGGCCAGTACCGGCCCCAGTGGACCCAAACCGGCGCGTCGATAGAGCGGATTGGCTTCGACGGCGCCCACGGCCAACAGGGGGGCATGGTCGGTAACAGATTCCGGGCGTCGCTCGTCAATGTCGAAACGCGGTGCCGCGATGTCGGGGTGGCCGAAGTAGAGGTAGGCGGAGGCGCCCAGCGGGTTGAGCAATAGAAAGTCGGCATGGGTGGTGACGGCGAATCCGACCACCTCCAGCGGGGGATCGTCGAAATCGTACAGCACACACTTCAAGTAGCGGTTCCGGCTGTTCAGTTGAATCACGTCCCGGCGATGGTCGCCGATTTGTAGAATATGGCCACTGCCCACCATTCGCCACGATTCGTTGACCTGATTGCGCCCGTACACCACGACCCGTCGCACGTGATCGGTGGCCGGTCGATCGATGCGTAGCTGATGCGCGGGATGTTGTTCATAGCCGAGGTCAAGAACGAAGACTTGCGCCCCATCCTCGTGATCACGCGGCGAGACGGGCAAGCGTTCGTGGGGCACGACCCGGCCCGGTTCCGGTTTGTCGCCACGATAGCGCACCTGGATATGGCGAACCGTAAACCGTTCATGCATGTTGCGTGCATTGGCAAAAATCCGCACCTGAAGATAGGGATAATCCGAGAGGGGATAATGAATGATTTGCTCCTGCATGCGGCGGGGGCGCTGGCTATCAATCAGGTAGCCCGCGCCCAAGTGCGCCCAGCTCCGGGTGTCTTCCGAGCCGAGGATATCGACCCGCCGGATAAAATTGTGGTCGCTGGTTTCGATCACGATTTCATGGTGCCGGCGGCGGGCGGCGGCGGGCGGATGATCCAAGTGGAGGTCCATGCGTAAGTAGGGCAAGCCGGCCTGTTCTGTCCAGGCTTGATTGACTATGGTATGAGCGCGCACCTGGGCTTTGCTGACAGGCCGGGGGATGCGCATGAATGGCCAGGAACGTCCTTCCGCGTCGAAGATGCGGATATCGTTGGGATAGCGGTGGCTGCCCGCGTAGACGGCGGCCGGGACCGCGACGCGATACCAAGCACCGGTCTCGATCGTGCCTTCAATGGGCAGCCGCCACGTGAATGAGTCCGGCGTAGCCGCACCAACGCCGAGGAGGCTCAGCAGCCAGAGGCCCGTGATCCAGTAAAACCGAAAGCATGGGCGCTTGATCATTCCCGGACCTCCGCCGCAGCAGCTTCACCGGCGCTGGCGCCCAGCAGCGCCGCAGCTGCCCGTTGATACAGGAACGATACCAACAACAGCAGCACGCCGACGCCGATGAAGGCGGCGATGCGTTCCAGGCCGTCGAGTTCCGCCAGATCGAGCAGCAGCAGTTTGGCCGTGGCCAGCGTGAATAGGCAGAGCCCAGAGTAGCGATGCAGTGGTTGATGTCTGCGCAGTCCGATGACCACAAGGGCAATGGCGCAACTGGCCCACCAAAGCGTAATCAAAGGCTGGTTCCAATTGCTGTCGAGACGATACCATTCCAATGTGATGAGCAAGATGCCCGCCGCCAAAGCGCCGAGATGCAGCAGGACGCGCAAGGGCGGCCATGCCGGCAACGCCGCTTGGGCCGGGGCAAACAGCCAATATCGAACCATGCCTTGTAGCGCCAGAAGGGTGATCAAATACGAGGCAAAGAGGCCATTGAAGAAAAGGCGGTCGGGGTGCGCCGCGGCGCCCAGACCGGCCCAGATGAAGAGGATGGCGATCATGTATACCGGGGCCAATGCCATCAACACCAGCGCCAGTCGGGCCAGCGCGGGCTGTTCGCGGCCCAACAACGAGCAGGCGGCACCGCCGATGATAATGACGATACTGGAGAGCAGCCAGGTCCAGGGATCCGAGGCTGGCAGGGTCCAGAAGAGGTCGGTCAGAAATAGCGTCAGGAGAGCCAACGCGCCGCTGACACTTAAGACCGATGCCGAACCGACATCGCTGTCTGCGTGCGCCGGGTCATGCGGCTGGCGGTTGTGTAACCAGCCCTGAACACCAAGCAATGCGGCGGCCAGAAATCCGGCTGCAAACCGGGCGTTCAAGAACAGGGCAGGGGCCACGTCGTATAAATAAGGATCAAAGAAGAGGGCTTTGGATAGGCCAATAAATCCCAGTAACGCGGCTGCGCCCTTGAGCAAGGGGATCCGGGCACGAAGCGCGAACCAACAAAGGATGACGCCTTCTATGCTCCAGCCCACTGAGATCCAGACGCCATCCAACTGCACCGGTAAAGCGAGGCTGGCATAGGTCAAGGCGCCGACCAGCAGCGCAAGGTTGTCGTGGGTAAAAGCCGGGAACCAGCGCCAGCCCAATAACACGAGGCCGATATGGACCAGGGCCATGGCCAAAAACGCCAGCCCGATCCATTGGTCCGCTCCGAGTTCGGTCATCAGGTGGTAGATTACAAAAAATGTGCCCCCCGAATTGATCAGGCAGCGGATGATATCGAGTCTCCGCACCAGTGTGGCGCGTTCGCGCCGCAATTTGATCAATCCGAGGCCGGCGAATTGGGCAAAATAGACCAGCGTGAATATCAGCAGCAACCAACCCTTTTCAGGCACGAAGTCAATCAGCAGCCCCAGCAGATACATCGCCGTGAACGCGAAGGCGAGGTTGTAGAGCCATTGCCATTGCCGATACACGCCCAGCGCCATAACGGGCACATTGATGGCGGCGACATAGATCAGCAGAAAAAGGATGGGGCCGTCCTCGCCAATCAGGGCGGGCATGATAAAGGCGCCCACAACGCCGATGCAGGCGACGGCTTGACTGCGATAGGCGACGGCGAGGGCAAGGGTCGCCGCAGCACTGGCGACCAAACCGATACCGGCCAGTCCTCCGCCGATCAGGTCATACATGGCGTAGGCCGCGAAGACGCAGAAGTAGAATAACGCTGCCCCGCCACCGGTCAACGCACGGGCGAGAATGCGCAAGCGGCCCGCGCCGCGCCATTCGGCCCAGTGACCGAGTCCGATCAGTCCGCCACCGGTTAGCAGGCCCAGCACAATCCGTGTGCCGGGGCCCAGCCACGCGTGGCGGATAGCGTAGCCGATCAAGAAGGCCATACCGATCAAGACAAGTGCCATGCCCGCAAAACTAGCAAATTTTCCGCCCAGCGTGACTTCGGTCAATGGCCCCGCGCCGGTTGGCTTGGGCAGAGGCGGCGGTTTTGGGGGAGGTGCCGGGGGTGGTGTTTCCACAGGCGCGGGTTCAGCGATGGGGTCCGGAGCGGGCTGGAGGGGGTCCGACGAGGGAGGTGAGGGCGTCGCCTCGCTCGTCGACGTTTGTGCTTCCCATTCCCGGCGCAGGCGACGCACGTTGATCACGGCCCAGATCGAGAGGCCATAGGGGAGACCAATGAAGAGCAGGAACAACAGGGTAAAGAGTAGTCCGAAAATGAAATCCATGGCTTTCCCGCAAACGTCTCGTATTAAAGGGTTTCAAACCGAATCCTTGTATCGCACGTTTTCGGAGGCGCAAAAGCAAGCTCAAATAGCTCAGTGCGTCGGGACGCCTCGCCCTACCGATCCCGTCACGCGCAGGTAGGGCGAATACTCCGGATGAGCCGTGAAAGTGGACCGAGCGTGGTCCGAATATGAACGCGTGCTGATCCGAACATGCGTTCGCTGAAAATGCACGTGCTTGGCCATCATCTAAAGCGCCGCCGAGCGGCGCACTCCAAAGGTGTTGAACACGTTTCTTTGGAGTGCGGCGCTGCGCGCCGCTTTGGACTTCCCTAATGGTTGCCCTCGCGGCTCGGCGGGACGCCTCGCCCTACCGATCCCGTCACGCGCAGGTAGGGCGAATCCTCCGGATGAGCCGTGAAAATGGAGTGGTCGTAGCCCGAACATGCTCCGCGCTTCCTCTGCGGCGTCGCAGAGCTCCGCCCTCCACCCAGAAAGACATCGCGTGCTGATCCGATCACGCGTTCGCAGGGAATGAACGTGGACGCTCATCATCCAAAGCGCCGCCGAGCGGCGCACTCCAAAGGTGTTGAACACGGCTTTTGGGAGTATGGAGGCGTTCCAATCGTTGGAAAAGTTTTTGATCGATTTTCCAATCGTTGGAAACTTTTACGCCACTTTTTCCAATCGTTGGAAAAATTTTCAGCTCATTTTCCAATCGTTGGAAAACGTATTGCTAGCGTGTGAGCAGGCGCCCGACCAGTAAGGTCGCGGCGGTGATCGCGGCGGGGATGAGGAGCATCGGCGCCAGCGCGGGGCGGAACGGCATTTGAAAGAGGTGATGAGCCATGCTCCAACTGGCGATCAGGGCGAGGCTGAGCCCGGCCAATGTGGCGATCAGCCCGAGAACGACGTACTCGGCCGACATGATCCGGTTAAGTTGTGCGCGGCGGGCTCCGAGCACCCGCATCAGACGCGTCTCTTCCAACCGATCATAGCGGCTGGTGGCGACGGTGCTACCCAGCACCAACAAGCCGGTCAGGACGCTGAACATGGCCATGAACCGTATTACAAACGCGGCTTTGCTTAAGATCTCGTCGATGGATTCCACGATCATGCGCAAATCGAAGGCGGAAATATTGGGATAGGTGGCGATGATGGTTTGCTGAATGCGCGCGGCCTCGGCGGCGGTGGGGGTGCGTGTGACGATGGCGAAATATTGGGGTGCATCCTCAAGCACGCCGGCCGGGAAGATGACGAAGAAGTTGGTGCGCATCTCCCGCCAATCGACCCGGCGGATACTGCGTACCACGGTGTGCAATTGCACGCCTTGCAGGTCGAAGGTGAGACGATCGCCCAGCCCGATGCTCAAGTAGCCCGCGAGGGCTTCTTCAATCGAAATGGGGATCAATTCGGTCAGGGACGATGGCGATTTCCAGCGGCCTTGGACCAATCGGTCGCGGTCCAGCAGCTCGTCGCGATAGGTGGTGCGGTATTCGCGGAACAGGACCCAGTGCGGAATGTCGCGATTGGGGTCATCCCGTAGGGCACCGACCCGGACGCCGTTGACGGCGGTCAAACGCATGGTCACAATCGGTGTGGTTTCCACCAGGTCCACGTTCTTTCCGGCCAACTGTTCGGTCACACTGGGCACTTGCTCCGGTTGCACATCGAATAGGATCAGGTTGGGTTGGCCTTCGTCAGCGGGCGCGGTGAATTGTCGTAACAGGTTTTGTTGGGTGAGGGCCAGGGTGCAAAGCAGGAAGGTGCCCAGACCCAGCGAAAGCAGCAGGACATTTGTTTGGTTGTGGGGGCGGTGGATGTTGGCGATCCCTTGTCGCCAAGCAAAGGACCATCCCCTGCGTAACATCCAACGGGCCAGGGCCATCAACGCGCGGGCAACAGCGGTGAGCAGCGCGAACACAAGCATGAACGCGCCGGTCACCAGCAGGGCGTGGGTGGCGCGTTCGGTATGCATGGTGGCGAATCCGAACAAGGCCGCGACGAGGAAAAACAACACGACCACGTAGCGGGGATCGCGCGCGGCGTGACGGGCCGGGACAAGGTCGTCGCGCACAGCCGACAGTGGCGGGATATCGCGTAACGACAGCAAGGGGAGCAGGGTGAAGGCCATGGACAGGCCAAACCCCATCAGCATGCTGACCCCGACGGCTGCGGGCGACCAGCGCGAATCGATGTCGACCGGCAAAAAGTCGGCCAGAATCCATGGGATCGCCCATTGCAGGGCGACGCCCAGGCCGGCGCCGATCAGCGTCCCCATGAGTGCGGCCACGCCGACTTGCGTGAGATAGATGGAAAAGGCCTGGCGGGCGGGGGTCCCGAGGCAGCGTAGCACCGCGACACAGTTTCGCTTCTTACGCGCGTACAGTTGAATCGAGGCCGCACAGCCGATTCCGCCAAGCAGCAGGGCGACCATTGCGCCGAGATTCAGGTAGTGGTAGACGTTGTCGAGCGCATTTCCCAGCAGAGCCTTTCGCTCCTCGGCCGTTTCCATTTCCAGCCGCAGCTCGGCCATCTGCGTTTGGTGCTGTTGCCGCAACTCCGCGATCGAGCGGGCCGATGCATCGGGCCAGCGAAAATGGGCAAAGAATCGGGCCAGACTGCCTTCACGAAGCAATTCCGTTTGCGGCAAGGCGGTCATCGACAGGTACACGCGAGGGCCGATGAAGCTGGCGGTCGCCGGCGTCTCGCCGGATACGTTCAGCAACCGGCCGGCCACGGTGAAGGTTTGCTGACCGATTTGAACCGGATCACCGATCTCCACCCCGAATTGGAGCATTAAAGTTTCTTCAATCAGCACGCGTTGCGGATCGGACAAGAAGAGATGGGCGGCTTCCGGGGGATCGGCGCGGATTTCGCCATAGAACGGATAGGACCCGTCCAGGGCACGGATGTGGCTGAGCCGCGTGTCGCCCGTGCGCGGAAACTGGATCATGGAGTAGAAGCGTGTTTCCCGCACCGAGTCGCCGGGTAGCGCTTCCAGAAACGCTTCCACGGCAGGGGAAAATGGATGCAGCGACCGGATCGAATAATCCGCGCCTAGGAGGGTCAGGGTTTGCTGGTCAATGGCGTCATCCAACCGTTCGCCAAACGAGCGCAACGCGACCAGCGCCGCGATGCCCACCGCCAGCGCGGCCATGCTGAGCAGGAGATGCGTGCGGCTGCCGCGGCTGTCGCGCCACGCCATTCGCACAAGCCACCCCCGTTGCATTGGGGCGTGCTTCATCGGTGTCCTGTCGCGCGCGTAGCCACGATGCGGCCGCTTTTCAAGGTTACGATCGATTGGACGCGCTCCGTCAAGGCGTGGTCATGGGTCACCACCATCAGCGTGGTTCCCTGATCCCGGTTCAAGCCAAACAGCAGGTCAAGAATATGTTGGCCGGTTTCGTCGTCCAAATTGCCGGTGGGTTCGTCGGCGAATATGATCTTTGGCTGATTGATGAACGCACGGGCCAGTGCGACGCGCTGTTGTTCGCCGCCGGACAGTTGACGGGGATAATGGGTCCGGCGCTCGCTTAGGCCCACTTGGTCGAGCAGCTCGTCCGCCCGCGCCGCGGCCTGCGGGTCTCCTTTTAATTCCGCCGGGATCATCACGTTTTCCTTGGCGGTCAGTGACGGCAAGAGCCGGAACGTTTGAAAAACGAATCCCGTTTGATCGCGCCGAATGTCGGCCAATTGATCTTCGGTTAATGGGCCCAGATCGATGTCGTTGAACAGCACCCGTCCGGCAGTTGGCCGGTCGAGTCCGGCACACAAGCCCAGTAAGGTCGTTTTGCCGCTCCCGGACGGGCCGATGATGGCTACGGTACTACGGGCGCGAATGAGCAGGTCGATGTCGGACAATACCGTGATGGTCCGCGATCCCGATGGAAAAGTTTTCTGGATATTTTCTAGCTTCAGCATAGGTTACCTCTGCAACTCTCTCACAAGTCGTATGAATACAGGTAAACTAACTTGGATGATGCGAATGCTGCCAGGCCAATTCCCACAGCCGGTTATGGTGGTGCTGCTCCTTTTGATTGGTGTCGGCTGTTCGAGGAATGATCCGGGTGCATCGGACGTGGCAACCAGGTCGGACCCGCGCGTGACGGAACAGACTGATCGGGCAGACCCTTCGCAACCGGTTATCCTGTTTCTCGGCGATAGCTTGACGGCCGGATACTATCTTGATCCAGACGATGCATATCCGGCGCTGATCCAGCGCCGCTTGGATCGCAAGGGTGGGCATTGGCGCGCGGTCAATGCCGGGGTTAGCGGAGATACCAGCGCCGATGGCGTGCAACGGTTGCCGTGGCTGTTGCGGCAACGGGTGGATATTCTGGTGCTGGCGCTGGGGGCCAACGATGCATTGCGTGGTCAGCCGATCGACCATATCCGCGGCCAATTGTCCGCGATCATCGAGCAAACCCGGGCCGCGTACCCGGACGTGCGTGTCGTGTTGGCCGGCATGCGAATGCCCACCAATTACGGCGCGGACTACACGGAGGCGTTTGCATCGTTATTCATCGATTTGGCGGAGACATACGACGCCGTGCTGATCCCCTTCCTGCTGGAGGGCGTGGCGGGTGATCCGGATTTAAATCTGTCCGACGGCATACATCCCACCGAAGCTGGTCATCGCATCATGGCCGATACCGTGTGGACCTATCTTTCGCCTTTGGTCGAACGAGACGAATAGTTTACCGATCGCCTTCTTGATCCCGTCCGGGACTCGGCACGATCAGTACGGGGCACGGGGCTTCGCGTAAGACGCCTTCGGTAACGCTGCCCATGAGCAAGTGGTAGAGGGCCCCGTGACCATGCGATCCCATCACCAGCCGGGCGACCTTTCGTTCGCGGGCGGCTTGCAGGATCTTTTCCACTGTCGGCCCTTGAATGCACAGAGAATGTGCATCCAGTCCCGCTTGCTTTACCTGCTCGGCCAACGCCTGTAGTCGGTGATGTTCTTCCCGCAATTCCCCGGCCACCGTGTCGCGCACGGTTTGTGGTCCCGCATCGTATCCCACGAACGCCGGATCAGGAGGGGCGACATGGATCAGGCACATCCCATACCCGTGGGCGCGCGCCGTTTCTAGCGCCACCGCTAGAACGGCGTCGGTGGATTCGGAAAAATCGATCGTCACCAGTATTTCGTTTTCCATGATTTCAGTATATGCGAACAGGTAGCCGAATACAATCCTTCAACCCATCCTATAGGTCCAATTCAATCCGGTAATAATAGGCGGCGCTGTTGGTCGCGGTTAAGTCATCATAGCTGTTCAATGGCGGCGTGGAGGGAAGGCCGGTTTCAATGGGGGTGAAGTGGGGCAAGTTGGTTGATCGGCCGACGCGATAGGAGCGGTCCGGCGCGCTTTGCCATTGAATCTGATAGCCGCCCCCGGGCAGCGGCATATAGTGTTCCACTCGCATCAGTGAATTTGAATCGGTCGGATCGGTGTTGGCGAGAAAGGCGTGCAGGTCCAGGAACCCGTTGTTCGAATAGTCGGATGTGGCATCGGCAGTGGTTAAGTCGCCGAAATGATACAATTCCCATGCATCGGGGATTCCATCGCCATCCGAATCCACCTCGTATCCATAAATTTCGATGTCATCAATCTGCCACCACCATTCATCATTGGCGCTGTGATAGCGGAAACGAATCATGACATTCGGTTCGCCTGCCGCAGAATCAGACAGGTCCAGCCATTCCTCTGTTTCATAGGCATCCTCGGTCCTTCGCCAGACAGTGGTCCAGGGACCGTCCGGGCCGTTCAGGCTGATATCTACATCGGCTGTGGTTTGGGTATGAATGAAAAAGTCGCTCTTGAAGCGAAGGTAGACATGGGAAAGAGCGATTACGTTCAGGGAAGGGGTGCGCAGTTCGGTGTCTACGGTGACCGCGCCAGCGTGGTCACTGTCGACGATGGCGAAAGGAGGTGATCCGCCGACGTAGTTGTTGCGTTGTCCGGGGTTGTCGAAACGCCAATAAGCGGTCGGATGCCCATTGGTTGTTACCGACCAGTCGTCGGGAAGGCCGTCATCAAACCCTTCGTTGATCAAGACCACTAAGTTGGATGCAATGAATGGGTGTACGGAAATCTGCACGGTTGCGCTGGTTACCCCGTCCTTATCGGATGCGTAGAAGGTGGTAAACCACGTGCCGGTGATGGTTGGCGTGCCGCTGAATGTCTGGCTGACCGTAGATTCGGCAGCGGTCGGTGCGAAAGCGGCCCAAGGCGGCAGATT
>SKLK01000080.1 GCA_007123265.1 Kiritimatiellia bacterium | reverse complement strand
GGGGTGGGGGTATGATGTGCGGGATTACGAGGAGGATGCGGGCATCAGCATCCTCGGTTTCCGTGCCCCCAACGGTGATGTATATGGCGGCGGATTCGAGTCCGGGGTCTGGTTACGGAATGCGCCCGTATTCGGCGAGTTGTTCGGGCATTGGCTGTCCAATAAGTTGCAAGCCGGCAACTATTACAGTATCGGCATGACGATTCGGTTGATGCCCCGCAGCGCCTTTGCCCCGTTCATCGGTGGCGGCGGAAGCTACAACGGGTTGACCTCCGAACGCCGCCCGTCAACCACATCGTTCAGGGCTGCGGACAAACGCTACTGGGCCGGCCACGCCGAGGTCGGCTTCCGCTGGTGGTATGGCCCCCGCCACAGCCATTTCTTTGAGGCCGGCTATCGCGCCCATTGGACCGAAACCGGCAGCGCCTTCAATTATGAATGGGGCTTTATCGAGTTCGGCCAAATGTTCTGACCTACCGCTCCCATCACGCAATGTAGGGCCGTCGCTTGCGACGCGCCGCACGCGTAGAGGGGCGTGGGGTTTGCCTCATATTTGACTTGTGGTACCATATATAGTACCTCTTCATTATGAATGTGCGACGATGCGTTGTGGATACGAATGTGCTCTTTGCAGGCCTCTATTCCTCGTTGGGTGCATCGCATCAAGTATTACGCATGATTGACAACGGAGAGATTGTGCCGCTTCTGTCTACCACGCTCCTCTTCGAGTATGAAGAGGTCTTGAGGCGCAATAGGGTTAGGCTCGGCTTGCAGGTGAAGGATGTCGAAGCGATACTGAATGGCCTTTGTCTGCGTGGAGAGAGTCGAAAGATACACTTCCTGTGGAGGCCGCGCTTGTCGGACCCCAAAGACGATCATGTGTTGGAATTGGCCGTAGCCTCCGGAAGAGTGACCATCGTAACGCATAATAAAAGAGACTTTGCGAACATAGCTGACCTCGGAGTCCGGGTTGTGTCACCGGGCACGTATATAAAGGAGACACGATGAGTGCGCTGAACCTGCGATTACCAGACTCAATCCATCGGCACATTAAGGAAATTGCCGCTTCGGATGGAGTCTCGATAAACACGTTCATTACCACGGCGGTGTCGGAGAAAATCTCGGCACTTAAGACGGAGGACTATCTTCGTGAACGGGGGAAAAGGGCAAAGAAGGGCGATTTGGGGAAAATCCTGAATCGAGTCCCTAAAAGGAAGCCCATGCCGGGCGATGAGATTTGAAAACGCTGGATTTGCTCCTTCTAGATTCCTTTCTTCCACGCGGCTCATCCGGAGGATTCGCCCCACCTGTCCCATCACGCGTGTAGGGCCGTCGCTTGCGACGCGCCGGGCGAATGGAAAGAGCATAAAACAGCATGTGGTCATGTCGAGCCTGCCTACCCTGAGCGCAGCCGAATGGGCCGAGACATCTCATTCCCCACCAACACCCGATTTCCCGCGTTGTAGGCCAGCCCTCTGCGGCTGGCGCGAATGGAATCAGCACGTGTACAAAAGGTGAGCATGGCCGTCCAAATGGGCGGTGGCGTTTGACATGACCATTTCAAATGACTATATTGGTTGCAGCAAAGAGTGGAGAGTATTCATGAAGACCATGGCGATTACCGATTTTAAATCTCATGCGTTGCAGGTGATCGGGGATGTGGCGACGCGCAAGGAACGGGTTATTATTACGAAACGTGGCAAGCCACTCGCGGAAGTTGTCCCCTTTGCCGAGGCAAAGCCAACCCCCGGGCATCTTTCGGACGCGCTCGTGTTCGAGAAGGATATTGTCACCCCGCTCGGGGCTGAAATGTGGCACGCCAGCAAGTGAAGCTTCTGCTCGATACGCATGCGTGGATCTGGTGGAATATGGATCCGAAAAAGCTGTCCCGCAAAGCGCGCGCGACGATAGCAAACACTGCGCAGTACTCCGAACTTCTTCTGTCTGCCATTTCTCCATGGGAGTTCTGTAAGCTAATCGAAAAGAAACGGATCGGCATTTCCTGCGATCCCGAGGAATGGATGGCGGAAGCCTTGCGCATGCCGCAACTCCGTCTTGTCCCGCTGACGCCAGCGATCGTCTATCGATCAACGATTCTGCCGCAGCCGTTTCACGATGACCCCGCAGACCAGATCATCGTTGCGACGGCCCGAGAGGAAAACGCGACGATCATCTCGAAGGACCAATTAATGCGCGATTATCCGCACGCCAGAACGATCTGGTAAACGGCGGATGACCTTGTCGAGCGACCGGGACTCCTCGGCCCAACAGACGCGGCTACCCTCTCTCAATACCGCCCGGGAGGATTCGCCCCACCTGTCCCATCACGCGATGGTAGGGCGAATCGTCCCCGATGAGCCGCGCCGGTGAAGCGACCGCAAACAGAATACGGTCATGTCGAGCTTGCCTGTCCTGAGTGCAGCCGAATGGGCCGAGACATCTCGTTCCCCATCAACAGCCTGCAAGTCTTTCACGCTCAAGTGTGGCAAAGCCTGATCTGTGAATTTAACGGTTTGACGTCAAAACGTTTTAACGGTATATGTCTTTCTTATAACAGGACAAAAACGATGAGTGCACTAACGAAAAGAGCGACGGTATATCTTAAGCCGAGCCTGCACAGAGCCTTGCGTCTCAAGTCGGTCGAGACCGCTCGGTCCCTGTCAGATATCGTGAATGAGGCCGTACAGATTGCGCTGGCAGAGGATGCCGCAGATATGGCGGCTTTTGACGAGCGATCCAAAGAATCCTTGATTTCCTATGAGGCGGCCCTGAAGGAACTTAAGCGCCATGGCAAAATATGAAGTTGTGTTGCGCAAATCTGTTCTGAAGGATCTGATCGGTATCCCGAAGAAGGATGTGAAGCGGATCATGGCTACGATTGGGGCCCTAGCGGCAGATCCGCGCCCCCCTCAGGCGCTTAAACTCGCTGACCAGGCACGCTACAGAATCCGGCAGGATGTCTACCGAATCATTTACGCGATCGAGGATAATCGTTTGATTGTCTGCGTCGTGAAGGTTGGCCACCGACGAGACGTGTACCGATAGGATTGGGCCAGCCTCTGCCGATCTCATCACGCGATGGTAGAGCGCGATCGCCGAGCGCGCCGATGAATAGACAACAAAGGGAGCGAAGTCATGTCGAGCGAAGTCGAGACATCTGGTGCCCCACCAACAGCCCGAAGCCCTCCACCCGCAGAGCCTGACAAAGCCTGGCCTGCAGCTTGGCGGGGATCGGGTAACCTCGGCTAGGCGCGAAGAGGGAGACCCCTCGACCCATGCGGCTTCGCTCAGGGCAGGCTTGCGCTCGGGGTGACACGGTGGGGCAATGGGGTGGCCAGACGGATCATCCCGGGCCTCCGGGATTAGCGAATTTCCGGGGCCGCGCCTTCATGCAAAACTAATTTTCCCCTCATCGAACCCAAAGCCGTTGCGCTTAACGTTTTCGCATCAACTGGAAACGCAGGAGCAACGTCATGCAGGATAATGAGCGTGTTTCGAAGGCGGATTTGCACATACACAGCAAGTATTCCGATCGGCCGAGCGAATGGTTTCTCCGTAAAATCGGAGCGCCGGAAAGTTTCGTTGAGCCCCGCGCGCTCTACGACAACTGCCGCGCTCGCGGCATGGACTTCGTCACAATCTCCGATCACAACACGATCGATGGCGCGCTCGAAATCGCTGACCTGCCCAACACGTTTGTGTCCTGCGAGGTAACGACCTATTTCCCGGAGGACGGCTGCAAGATTCACTTTCTGGTGATCGGCATTACGGAACGCTGGTTCAAGGATATCGATGCGCTGCGAACGAACATCTACGACCTGCGCGATTATGTGCTGGAAAACAATATTATCCACTCGGTCGCACACCCGCTGTTCCGGGTCAATGACCGGTTGACGATTGATCACTTTGAGAAGTTGCTGTTGCTCTTTAATCGCTTCGAAGGCATTAACGGTTCGCGTTGTCATCGCGCCTGCGCCCTGGCCAATGCGGTGATGGAAGGGTTGACCCCCGAGCTAATCGCCGACATGGCGGACCGGCACGGGATTGAACCGGTAGGGGACAGACCGTGGCAGAAGCTGCTGACAGCGGGCAGCGACGATCATAGTGGTCTGTATGCCACCAACGCCCACACGATTACGCCGTATGCTGCAACCGTGTTCGATTATTTGGAACATCTGCGCGCGGGTCGCCACTGGATGGGTGGCTCGGGTGGCACCAGCTTGCGTCTGGCCCACACCTTTTATCACATTGCCTATAGCTACTATAGTCAACGGTTTCTGGGGCGTACCTCCCGGGATTCCTCGCTGATCGGCGCGATGCTGCAGAAGATGGCGGGCGATCCGGCGCCGGTGACTAACGGCGGTTTCCGCAGCTACTTGAAGCGTCCGATCGCGCGCGTCGCCAGCGGGTTGAAGCGACGTCGGCTGAATGACACCGAACGATTGATTGTGGATGAGTTTGAAAAACTAACGGCGCAACAGCAGGCCGGACCTGCAACAGGCACCGAAATCCGTAATTTCGAGGTCGCCAGCCGGATTAGTCATCAACTGACCTATGCCTTCCTGCAACGTTTTGTGGCGGAAATCAAGAAGGGCAATCTGCTGGAGAGCCTGCAATCGATTTCCTCGCTCGGTCCGGTCGCAATGGGCATCGCGCCTTACCTGACCGCCTTTCATACCCAGCACAAAGACGAATTGTTCCTGCGCGAATTTGCGGAGCATTATCCAGCCACGCGTTCGATGCGTCGCAAGACCGGCAAACGCTTATGGGTCACGGACACGTTAACGGAGGTCAACGGGGTGGCCCGCACAATTAATGAACTGGCCTCGCTGGCGGCGAAGCGCGGTGAGGAGTTGGTGGTCGCCACCTGTATGGCCGAAACGCCGGATCTGCCCTTCCCGGTAAAAAACTTTGAGCAGGTCGGCATGGTGACGCTGCCGGAATATCCGGATCAGCAATTGGCCTTTCCGCCCTTCCTCGATGTGCTGGAGTACATCGAGCGCGAGGAATTCGACGAACTGATTATCTCTACACCGGGACCGCTCGGATTGGCTGCGCTGGCGGCGGGCCGACTATTCGGACTGGAAGTGAAAGGCATCTATCACACCGACTTCCCAAAATATATCCATCACTTTACCGAGGACGATGCGCTGTCCGAAATGACCGCGGGTTACATGGCGTGGTTCTACGGCGACATGAAGACGGTGTATGTCTCCAGCCAAACCTATCGCACGCAGTTGATGGATTGGGGCATCCCGCCGGAGCGACTGCAGGGGTTCCCGCACGGGGTCAATACGGAGCGTTTTAGTCCCACCTATCGTGATCCCGCCTTTTGGAACACGATCGGCGTGAATGG
>SKLK01000088.1 GCA_007123265.1 Kiritimatiellia bacterium | reverse complement strand
GTCGCGGTTTGGCGACTCCATCGATTTACCGTTTTTTGGATCTGTGGCCGCGAGGTGCGTTGATTGCTCATAATACGGGCATCATAAATTGACTCCCGCGATAGTCAAATCAAACCGGCCCGCGCATTAAGCGTCATCTGCTGGTGCGGGTGGAGCGGGATTTGGGGATTTCACCCGGTCCAGAATTCGGACGACCATGACAAATGTGATTGTGTTCATGACGGCAAAGACGCCCAACAGGGCATAGAGAATAAGCAGGGCAGGATTTTTCCATGAGCTGTAGATCTCATAGTCCGTGTCGGCGCTGGGTGCGTGGTCGACCTCGAGGCCCTTTGAGCGCACGGCTTCGACCAAAAAGGGTCCCGGGCCGGCCAAATAACTGATGCGATAGCGTTGCGTCTCTCCCCGGGTGTTAATGAACGTCCCTTGCACAGCATTCCAGCCATGCGTTTCAACCGTGACAATCCGATCGGCTTCCAGCAGGTCTTTGAATTCGTGCACATCGATGCGGGCGAAATGTTCTGCGGCTGAATGCTCCGGGATGCCCCATACGGGAAGAGCCAAAGTGAACAAGGCCGTCGCGAGCAATGGTGTGTATATTTTCATGATGGCCATCCGTTGGCTAGGTGTATTGATTGGTCGAACGAACGCGTTCGTTCTAGACCTGCTTGCTTGGGCGTGATTCTAGCTGTGAAGCGGTTTCAAAATCAAGACCTGGCAAAGGGCTTGAGCCGTCCTGTGGGCTGTGCTAACACCTTCGCATGGGAAGGGGCAGAAAAACAGCGCGCGAAACGACGGCTTCGGCGTCCGGCGGTTGGAGCCGGATGTTGAAGGCTCGGCTCTATAAAAACGAAGCAGCCCGCATCGTAGACGATGATGGGCGGGGGACGGTGACCTTGGCGGTGCCGACCCGAAAGCCAGGCTTCTTGTTCCCGCCGATTTCATGGGTCATCCGGCCGCCGAAGGAGCGCTTGACCACGCTGGATCCAATCGGCGCAAGCGTCTGGCGGGCGTGCGATGGACATCGCACAGTGGAGAATATTGTGGAAAGATTTGCAATTACCCATCAATTATCTTTTCATGAGAGCCGCGTTTCTGTTACCTCTTACATTACGTCATTAATTCAACGCGGGGCCTTGGCGGTCGCGGTTGAAAAAGAGAATGTTTAAGCGAGACCGGCATGTGGTGCAGGCCGGCGTCTGGGAGAACATGCTGGAGTGACTTTTAGGGCCGTTATTCTAGGGTTGATAGGCGTAGTCTTTATCAGCTCGTATACCTATTTTAATGACTGGATCATGCGACAGACCATGTTCGTGGGCAACTTTATGCCCATATCGGTCTATGGCGTACTGGTCATTTTTCTGGCGTTCATTTTCCCGTTGTGGCGACGTTTGACCCGCAAGGGGGCGCTGAATCGGAGCGAGATTGCGGTCATTCTTGTGCTCGTGCTGGCCGCTTGCGCGATACCCGGGTCCAATTTGTTGCGTTTGTTCACGCCTGCACTGATTATGCCCCATCGCTACGAATTGACGGAACCGGGCTGGCAGCAGCAGGGCGTCATGAACTTGGTGCCCGAAGGAATGCTGGTCGATATATCGGAAAATCCCGATGAAGTACTGGGCGGCTACACGCGCGGGTTGATGGAGGCTGCGGATAGTCTCAGCGTACGCGATGTGCCTTGGTCGGCCTGGCGGGCGCCCCTGTTTTTTTGGATTCCGATTATCTTGAGCCTATGGATCGCCTTGGTCAGTTTGGCCGTGGTGGTGCATCGACAATGGGCGGATCACGAGCATTTGCCGTATCCGATCGTTACGTTTACGAAGGCCTTGTTGCCCGAGGCCAATGGAGAATCGAGTCCCATTTTTAAGAATCCCGTTTTCTGGCTGGGTTTGATCGGGGTCTTCGCCATCCACAGCTATAACTATTTGAACGTTTGGTTCCCAACCTATTTGTTCGGGCAAATTCCGCTTGGAATCGACTTTTCCTCGCTGACCGAGCTTTCCGACACGTTTGAATTGGGCGGGGGCCGCACGGTGCTGGAAATGTACACCATCTACTTCACGGTGGTGGCCGTGGCGTATTTCCTGCCCAAAGAGGTTTCGTTGTCCCTCGGCATCGGCCCGTTCATTTGGGTCTTCATCGCGGGCTTGTTTGCCACGTACGGCGTCGGCACCACCGGTTGGCAGGGAACCTGGCCGTTTGGTTTGACGATGGACGCGATGATGATTATGGGCGGCTACTTCGGCATGTTGGTGGTGCTGCTCTATACCGGTCGCCAGTATTATGCGGCCGTCTTCCGGCGCGCCCTCGGGTTTTCCGCCAGCGAACCGATCGAAAACTCCGCTGTGTGGGGCGCCCGCTTTTTCATGCTGGGGTTGATGTTTTTTACCATCTACACGGCCCGGTTGGTGGGGTTGGATTGGCCCATTGCCCTGCTGTTCGCGCTGGGTTGCGTTTCCGTCTACCTCGTCATGGGCCGCTTGCTGGCGGAGACCGGCCTGTTCTTCATTGTGGTGACCGGAACCCCGGCGACGATCCTATGGGCGATATTCGGCGCGCGCGCCCTCGGCCCCGAATTGCTGTTCATCATGTTTATGTTGTCGCTGGTGTTGTTCTACGACACCCGGGAAGCCCTGATGCCGTACGTGGTGAATGGCTTGAAGCTGGCCGATGATGTGAAAGCCAAGGTCGGACGCACCGCGTTCTTTATCGTCGTCGCTTTAATGGTCGGGCTGGCGGTAGGCATTCCCACGACCTTGTATTTCCAGTACGAGCGGGGCGTTGACGTTTCGCTCTGGAAAATCGAACAGGCCAAACGCCCATTTAACGAAACCATCAGCATCATGCAGCGGCTTGATGCGCAAGGCCAACTGGAGGAGGCCGGGCAGGTGACCGGGTTGCGCCGCTTTATGGAGGCCTCCCCGCATCGTAACGGGCTGATTGCATTTGTGTCGGCGGCCGGATTGGTCCTGTTGTTCTCCGCGCTGCGCCTGCGCTTTACGGGATGGCCCTTGCATCCGGTCATGTTTCTGGTTTGGTCAACCTACGCCGGCAACGCCTTTGCCCAATCGTTCCTGTTTGGTTGGTTGCTCAAGATTCTGATCACCCGCTTTGGTGGGGCAGGCGTGTATCAACGCTGCAAGCCCATCATGTTCGGATTAATCGCCGGCGAAATGCTGGGTGGCGTAATTCCAATGTTTGTCAGCTTCGTCTTTTACATGGTCACGGGCGATATCCCCCGCCCATTCGAGGTCATGCCCGGATAAATGAAACGTATCGATGTCCAGAATCAACCGGTCCTCAGTCCCGGCCGCATTTTCCAAATTGCGGTGACCGGTGTGAAGTACCGTCTCTTTCGTGCGATCGTGACGGTCGCCGTAATTGTTGTGGCCATGGCCTTTTTAATGAATATTTTGACGGAAAGTTTGATCAAGCGCGCGGTCGCCGATTCGGTGCGGGAACAAATTGAGGATTTGCATCGGGTGGATTGGTGGATTGCCCGCTTGTCGATGCCGCAAAGCGCTCAGGAAATCCTGCGTCGTCTTGCCGCCGAGGACGGGGCGTCGGCGGATCTGAACGAATTATCGCGGGTCGGCGGAATCTCCCTGGAGACGATTGCCGGCGCACAAGCCGCCGCCGCCGAGTCCATCCGGTATCTGGATTTCTTCGAGCAACTCAATTTCGGCCGTCGCCGTGTATTGGTTGGTCCGGTGGAAGGTGTGGCCATCTTTGACCGTCTGCGGGACGAGGCCCACTGGCACACCTTTCAGCGGGCCTTGGCGGATATGCGGACGATCCGGTTTCCGGCGCCACTTGAGGAATTTGAGGCATTCTTGTCCACTTGGCCAGCACTGGAGACGATCATCGCCGACGTGCGTAGCGGTCAAGAACACCTGATCGCCACGATTCGAGCCGAGCTGGGCGACCGTTCGGTAATGGACGCCTTAAAGGACGCCGATGGCGCCTTCGGCGACCGCTTGCGGCAGGCGGGCTTCGAATTGTCTGCTGACGATGCGGCCGGGTTGAGCCGCGATGTGGCACGGTTGGAACAGACGTTGCTGATCGAAGCGACGATTAACCATGCCGGTATGCGTCAGGCGATAGCGGCTGAACGGGATGTCCTGCCCGGCGATGTGACCATGCAAATGATTTGGCGCTTGTTGCGCAATCAGGATCGAGCCGAGTGGTTTCTCGAGGTGATGCGCGGGCACGAGTTGGAGACCGGCGGTCTGACCGGCGCGGAATTGCAAACCATTGCCGATCAGCGCCAGCACGCGCGGTTGTTGACCATTGCGGAACAGCAGACCTTGGATGCGTCCGGTGGCGGATTAATGGGCATCGGCACCCGTATGACCTGGTTGGCCATGGTCTCCATGCTTGTTTGTGCGGTTGGTATCGCCAATGCCATGCTGATGTCGGTCACGGAACGCTTTCGCGAGATTGCCACCCTCAAGTGTTTGGGTGCGTTGGATGCATTTATCATGTCTGTTTTCTTAATAGAGGCCGGCCTCTTGGGCTTGATCGGTGGCCTAGGCGGCGCACTGGCCGGTTTGATTCTGGCGACCGGCCGCATGGCGGTTACCTTTAGAAATCTGTTGTGGCCTGCGTTCCCTGGCCAGGAGATTCTTGTCGCGGCGCTGATTTCAATTGGTGTCGGCATGTTATTGGCCGCGATCTCCGCGGTCTATCCATCATTCCGGGCGGCCCGGTTGGCGCCCATGGAGGCCATGCGCATCGAATGACGACGCCTGTCACAGCTCCGACCGCCACCGGCGCCGACAAACAGTCGCAGCGCGTCATCATCCGCTCCGTGGGCATGAAGAAAATCTATCGCCGCGGGGAAGAGGTGACCCACGCCTTGCGGGGCGTCGATGTCGAGATCTATACCGGCGAGTTCATTGTCGTGATGGGACCGTCCGGTTCCGGTAAAAGTACCTTTTTTAACATGATCGGCGCCCTCGATAGCCCGTCGGAAGGACGTGTGTTCATCGATGAAGTGGACGTCGCCCAATTGACCGCAGAGGAATTGGCGTTTCTGCGTTGCCGCAAGATCGGCTATATCTTCCAGTCTTATAACTTGATTCAATACATGACGGCGTTGGAAAACGTGACCACGCCCATGGCATTCGGCGGGGTGACCCCGGATCAGGCGAGGAAACGGGGCATGGGCCTGCTCGAATTGGTCGGGCTGCAAGACCGTTGGTTCCATCGTCCGATCGAAATGTCCGGCGGCCAACAGCAACGGGTCGCCATTGCCCGGGCGCTGGCCAACGAGCCCAGTATTCTTTTGTGTGACGAGCCTACCGCGAATCTGGATCATCGCACCGGAGACGAAATCCTGGAAATCCTGCAGAAATTGAACCAGGAACGCGGGGT